>JAODBQ010000146.1 GCA_025464045.1 Ilumatobacteraceae bacterium | reverse complement strand
TGGATCAGCTTGAGGAGGATGTTCTCGACGTCCTCGCCGACGTAGCCGGCCTCGGTGAGCGCCGTCGCGTCGGCGACCGCGAACGGCACGTTGAGCAGGCGGGCGAGGGTCTGGGCGAGGTGGGTCTTGCCGCACCCCGTCGGGCCGAGGAGCATGATGTTGCTCTTCGCCAGTTCGACGTCGTCACGGCGCCCGACGCCGACGTTCTGCTGGTACTGGATGCGCCGGTAGTGGTTGTACACGGCCACGGAGAGGATCTTCTTCGCCTCGTCCTGACCGACGACGTAGTCGTCGAGGAACGTGCGGATCTCGCGGGGGGTGGGTAGCTCCTCGAAGTGCAGCTCACCTGTGTCGGTGAGCTCCTCCTCGATGATCTCGTTGCAGAGATCGATGCACTCGTCGCAGATGTACACGCCCGGGCCGGCGATCAGCTTCTTCACCTGCTTCTGCGATTTGCCGCAGAACGAGCACTTCAGCAGCTCTCCGGTGTCACCGAACTTGGCCACAGCATCTCCCCTTGGAACGTTGGCGCCGGAGGCTCAGCGGATGGGGCCCGTACGGTCCACCGCGTCGCGAGACGAGATCACGTCATCGATGATGCCATACGCGAGGGCCTCGTTCGCTTCCATCACGAAATCGCGGTCGGTGTCGAGGTGGATGCGCTCGAGCGTCTGCCCGCTGTGCTTGGACAGCAGCTCCTCGAGCAGGTCGCGCATCCGCAGGATCTCCTTGGCCGCGAGCTCGAGATCGGTGACCTGTCCGTAGCCGACCTGACCGTAGGGCTGGTGCAGGAGGATCCGGCTGTGCGGCAGGGCGAGCCGCTTGCCCTTCGTGCCGGCGGCCAGCAGCACCGCCGCGGCGGACGCTGCCTGACCGAGGCAGATCGTGGCGATGTCGTTCTTGATGAACTGCATCGTGTCGTAGATCGCGAACAGCGCGGTGATGTCGCCACCGGGGCTGTTGATGTAGAGGTTGATGTCCTTGTCGGGGTTCTCGCTCTCGAGGTGGATCAGCTGCGCGCAGATCAGGCTGGCGATGCTGTCGTCGATCGGCGTCTGCAAGAAGATGATGTTCTCCTTGAGCAGCCGCGAGTAGAGGTCCATCCCGCGCTCGCCACGGCTGGTCTGCTCGATGACGTTGGGGACGAGGTAGTTGTACACCGGATCCATGAGGTCAGGTCCTCTCAGTGTTGGTGATCGTGGTCGTGACCGTCATGGTCGTGGTCATGCTCGGCATGGCCATGATCGTGGTCGTCGTGGCTGTGGTCATGACCCTCGTGGTCGTGGCCGGCGTGGTCGTGGTCGTGGTCGTGGCCGGCGTGGTCGCGATCGAGCAGGAGCGCCCGGTCGATCGGGTTCCCGTCGGCATCGACGACCTCGACGTGCTCGAGCAGCCAGTCGAGTGCCTTCGTCTTGCGGATCTGCGCGCCGAGCTCGGCGACCGCGTCCTCCGCCTCGTACGCCTTGCGCACGGCGGACGCCTTCTGGCCGACCTGCAGGGCGATGCGTGCGTACTCGGCGTTGAGGTCGTCGTCGTCCATCGTCAGCTGCTCCGCGGCCGCGACGGCGCGCAGCGCCAGGTCGAGCTTGGCCGCCCGCGTCGACTGCTCCTTGAGCGCCTCGACGAACGAGCCGGGATCCTGCCCCGTGGCCTGCAGCCACTGGTCGAGCGAGATGCCCTGCTCCTGGAAGCGCTGCACCGTGTTCTGCACGCGGGCGGACAGGTCGCCCGACACCATCGCCTCGGGTGCGTCGGTCTCGACGAGCCCGACCAGCGCCTCCGTGGCGCGCTCGACGAACTGGCTGCGCGCCTGGTTGAGCCGCTGGGTGCCGAGCTTGTCGGCGAGCGAGGCACGCCACTCGTCGACGGTGTCGAACTCGCCGATGTTCTCCGACACCCACGCGTCGTCGACCTCGGGCAGGACCATCTCCTGCACCTTCTCGACGTTGACGGTGAAGTCGGCTTCCTCGCTGGTGCCGTTCGGCACCGCGGTGAACGTCAGCTCGTCGCCGACGGACGCGCCGAGCAGTTCGCCGTCGAAGCCCGGAGCGACCCAGCCCTGGCCGACCTCGTACAGCCAGCCCTCGGTGTTCAAGCCCGGCACCGCCTCGCCGTCGCGCGTCGCCGCGAGCGTGAGCGTGACGTGATCGCCCGACTGGATGGCGCGTTCGACGTCGGCGAGCGCGCCGTGCCGACGGACCTCGGTGGTGACCGCGGCGTCGATGTCGGACTCTGCGGCGGTGATGTTCGGCAGCTCGACGCGCAACCCGCCGTAGCCCGGCACAGCGACCTCGGGACGGACCTCGCACGTCGCGTCGAACTCGACCGGCCCTTCCTCGGTGCCCGACGTGATCGAGATCTCCGGCGTGGCGATGAGGTCGACGTCGTGCTCGCGCACGGCGTTGGAGAGGTACACGGGAACGGCGTCGCGCAGCGCTTGCTCACGAGCGGCGCTGATCCCGATCCTGGCCTCCAGCACTCGTCGCGGCGCCTTGCCGGCCCGGAAACCGGGCAGCTTGACCTCGCGGGCGATCTTGCGGAACGCCTGGTCGACATCTCGGTCGAACTCGTCTGGGTCGACGGTGACCGACAACTTGACGAGCTTCTTGGCCGGTGCTTCGTCCGCGGCCTCAACGGGTTCGATCGTGCTCTTCACAGGGAGTCGATGCTATCGGTGCGGCGACCTGCACCTCTGCCCGGTGGAGCGGGGTGACGACGGGCGCGGGCCGCGGAGACGCGCCCGCGGCGCGGCGCAGCCGGCGTTGGCCATCGGCGATGTTGCTGGCGGACGGCGGAGATCGGGCACAATGTCGCCATGACCACGTGGAAGCCGCATGCCCTCGCCAAGCCGCACGCCGATCAGCTCGACCTGCGCACGGGCGACCGCGTGCGCGCCACGGTCGAGCTGCCGAGCACACCGACGGGCACGGTCGGCAAGGTGATCCTCGCCAACGGCTTCAACTGGCAGCGCTACCGCGTGCTGTTCACCAACGGCGAGGAGATCGGCGACCTCGACGGCCGCAACATCGAGCCGATCGGTCGTACCGCGAAGCGCGTCGCCAAGGCGTCCAAGGGCTAGCGGCGTGCGCGGCGGGAGATCCAAAGCCGAACCCGCGACGTACCTGTCGACATGAGCTCCACGCCGCCGCCCCCGCCACCTCACGTCCCACCGCGGGTTCCGTCGGCGGCACCGCCGCCGCCCCCGCCGCCCGGCGCACCGCGCACCGTGCCGATCGTGACCACCCCGGACAGCCGCAGGCGTGGCCCGTCCGCGGCCAGCGGCACGTCGACGAGCTCACCGGCCGAGGTCGTGATGCGCGTCCTCACCGCCGCTGCCATCCTCGTCGGCGGCCTCGTGCACCTCGACCTCTACTTCAGGTACGGCTACCGGAGCTTCCCGCCGAACATCGCCCAGCCCAACCTCGGCCGTTCGTTCCTGACCAATGGCGTCGCCTCGATCGTCCTGGCCGCGGCGCTGCTCGTGCGCCGCGACGTGATCCTGCGCCTCGCCGCGCTGGGCCTCGTGGCCGGCACGCTCGCCGCGTTCGTCATGAGCCGCAACCTCGCCAAGGGCATCTTCATGTTCAGCGAGCACGGCTTCGAGCCTTCCCCGCAGGCCGCGCTGACGCTGGTCGCCGAGATCGTGGCCCTCGTGCTGCTGCTCGCCAGCTTCGTCCCGGCGCTGTCGTGGAAGCGCCAGCCGGTGATCAGCATGGCCGTCGGCGGCCTGCTCGCCATCGTCGTCGTCGCGGTCGGCATCGGCATCAGCGCGAAGTGGGCGCACACCGACTCCACGACGGCGTCGGCCCCCGGGGTCACCTACGGCGGCACCACGCCGACCACCGCGGCGGGCCCGGGTGCGCCGGTCACCACGGGCGGGCCCGCCACGACCACGGCATCCGGCACCGCGGCCGCCGGCACCCCCGCCGCCGGCGGCGATGCCGTGTCGATCAAGGACTTCTCGTTCCAGCCGGATCCGCTGTCGATCCCCGCGGGCAGCGCGGTGACGTGGACCAACGCCGACGGGACCACCCACAACATCCAGTCGGCCGACCACACCTTCGACAGCCCCGACAACCTGGCCACCGGTGACTCGTTCACGCACACGTTCGCCACCGCCGGCACGTTCACCTTCATCTGCGGCATCCATCCGCAGATGAACGGCACGGTCGTCGTCACCGGCTGAGCGGTAGCATCGCCCCGAGCCGGGGAGTGGCGCAGTGGTAGCGTTCCTGCTTTGGGTGCAGGAGGTCGGGGGTTCGAATCCCCCCTCCCCGACCATCAGGCCGCCGGCGCGTCGTTCGCCGGGCACGGCCACAGCCTCGTTCGCAGACCCCTGTCGGCGAACGGCGTGGAGGCGTACTGTGGACGCGACCGTTCGAGGT
>JAODBQ010000139.1 GCA_025464045.1 Ilumatobacteraceae bacterium | reverse complement strand
GTTGGAGAAGCACATCCGCTCGACCTCGTCGTCGGGGACGCCGGCCATGATCTTCTGCAGCACCGTCATCGAGTTCGGCCAGATCGAGTCGTGATGCGGGTAGTCGTTGCCCCAGCACAGGTTGCGCACGCCGATGTCGTGGCGGGTGGCGATCCCGTCCGGATCGTCCTCGAACGTCACCGACACGTTGCGGTGGAAGTAGTCACTGGGCTTCATCGTCAGGTAGTCGACCGCATGGTTGGGCGTGCGGTAGATCGCGTGATCGAGCCGGCGCAGGAAGTGCGAGACCCAGCCGGTCTCGAACTCTGAGACGATGACGCGCAGGTCGGGATAGCGCTCGAAGACACCGCCGCAGATCAGGTCGATCACCGTGTTGGCGACCGACGTGTGGGCGAGGGTGTAGCCCTTGATCGTCGTGCCGGGCGGACCCCAGTGCTCGGCCAGTCCCGTGAGGAAGTCGGTGCCGGTGAAGATGTGCATCGTCAGCGGCGCACCGGTCGCCTGCAGCGCAGCCCAGAAGCGGTCGTAGTCAGGGTGGTGGTAGGGGTGGTTCGGGTCGACGTGGGCCGGCACCATGAAGCCGCGGACGCCGCGTGCGGTCGCCCGCTCGAGCTCGTGGAGCGCGGCATCCACGTCGGGGATCGGGAGGCAGCCGATGCCGACGAGGCGATCCGGCGCGACGGAGCAGTAGTCGACGATGTAGTCGTTGTGCCTGGCGAACACCGCGGCAGCGACGTCCGCGTCGAGCCCGGCGAACGAGAACATGTTCAGGCTCGGGTACATCACCTCGCCGACGATGCCGTCGACCCGCTGCTCGTCGAGCCGGGCGACCGGGTCGAGGACGCCGGGGTTGAGGCCGGCGTAGCCGCGTGCGATGAGCGCGTCCGTGGCGGGGTCGTCGAGGCGGTGCCCGGCGATGCCCAGTCGACCCACGGGGATGCGGCCGGCCTTGGGCAGGACGATGAACTCGCCCTTGCCCGGAACGCTCTCGATGCGTGGGGCGCGCGAGCCGAACCGCGCCTCGAAGCCGTCGAACACCGACGCCGGCTCCACGATGTGGGAGTCGCACGAGTAGTAGCGCATGGATCCTCCTCAGGGTTCAGTAGCCCAGTCGTTTGTCGACCACGCCGATGAGCGGTTCGCCTGCCGCGGCGCGGCGCAGGTTCTCGCAGAAGCGGGCGATGTTGCGCGGCCCGCGCAGCTGCGAGGCGCCTGCGGTGTGCGGCGTCATCACCACGTTGTCGAACGTCCACAGCGGATGGTCTGCGGAGAGCGGCTCGATCGGGGCCACGTCGAGCGCCGCGCCGCCGAGCCGACCGCTGCGCAACGCCCGCACGAGCGCCTCGCCGTCGACGATCTCGCCGCGGGTCACGTTCACCAGCAGCGCGCCGCGCTTCATCGCCGCGAAGCGCGCGTCCTCGAACAGGTGACGGGTTTCCACGGTGAGGGGTGCGCCGATCGCGACGACGTCGCTCGCCCGCAGCAGTTCATCGAGGCGGTCCATCGTCCAGACCTCGGCGACCCCGTCGGACGGCGCGACGTCCATCACGTCGCACGCGATCACCTGCATGCCGAACGCAACGGCACGTCGGGCCATCGCCCGCCCGGTGCCCCCGAAGCCCACCACTCCCATGGTGAGGCCTTCGAGCTCGAGCTCGACCATGCGCATCGCCTCACGCTGGTTCCAGCCGTCGGGACCGAGCCGGATCGCGGTGGCGATCTGACGGGTGAGCGCCAGGAGGAGCCCGAAGCCGGTGTCGGCGAGGTGGCCGCCGACGAGCCCCTTCTCGCCCGTGAGGACCACCGGGCTCGCCTTCATCTCGGGGTAGAGGAACATGTCCATGCCCGAAGCGATGCAGTGCACCCAACGCAGCTTCGGTGCGGCGTCGAACAGCGGCTTCGGGATGAACCCCAGGATCACGTCCGCATCAGCGGCGATCGCGGTGGCGTCACGCATGGTCTCGGCGACGCGCACCGTGGAACCCTGCGGCGCCGCCTGCCGGATGCCCTCGAGCTCCGCGTCGCTGATGCTCGGCAGCGTCAGCCCCAGCGTCACCAGGATCTCGACCGGCCCATCGAGCCGCACCACGTTCGTCATGATCAGCCCACCCCTGGCCGCGTTCCCCTGTCGCGGACGATACCAGTCGGTGGACGCGCCCGGCTCGGTCCGGGACGGCCCGGGCCTACCCGCGTCCATAAGATGCGCGCATCACGCTCGCCGCTCCAACGCCCGCCGCCGTCGCCGCACTCGCGCCCACTGGCGTCCTGCGCGCCGCGATCAACCTGAGCAACTTCCTGCTGGTGAACGGCCGCGATCCGGACGGCACGCCCACGGGGGTGTCTCCGGACATGGCGTGCGAGCTGGCGCGGCGACTCGGCGTGGTGGCCGAGCTGCACTGCTACGACTCGCCGGGCGCACTTGCCGACGCCGCGGCGACCGGCGCGTGGGACGTGGGCAACATCGGCGCCGAGCCGGCCCGTGCCGAGACGATCGCCTTCACTGCCGCGTACTGCGAGATCGAGTGCACGTACCTCGTCCCCGCCGGCTCGTCGATCACGTCCGTCGACGAGGTCGACCGGCCAGGTGTGCGGATCGCGTCGGCCCCGCGCGCCGCCTACGACCTGTGGCTCGAGCGCAACCTGCGCCACGCCGAGCTCGTTCGCTCGCCGGATCTGGCCGGCTCCTTCGAGCTGTTCGTCGACCAAGGCCTCGACGCGCTGGCCGGTTTGCGCCCGGCGCTCCTGAGCAACGCGCGCCGGCTCCCAGGATCGCGGTTGCTCGACGGACAGTTCTCGTCGGTGCAACAGGCGATGGGCACCCCGCGGGGACGCGACGACGCCGGCTTCGCCTACCTGCGTGCGTTCGTCGAGGAGATGAAGGCGAGCGACTTCGTCGCCGGCCGGATCGCGGCGCACGCCGTGGTCGGCCTCAGCGTCGCCCCGCCTGCAAGCGACTGACCACCGGCGGCGAGGTCGCCAGTGGCGGCGGTCGCCGACCCCGCCCGGGTGGGCGCGAAACCTGCGACATCTCGCAGGAACCGCGCCCACTCCGCTGGGGCTGAGCCGGGTGGGCGCGGGTGGTTGCAACTGGACGGGCGCGGCGAGTCGTTCTAGGTTGATCGTCTCTTCGACAGTGAGGAGCGATCTTCTCGGAGCAGTTCCTGCGACCCGATGAGGGTTTCCATGTCTCGGGCGTGCTCATCCGGTCCACCCGGCGTGGCCGCCAGGGTGGTGGACATCACCCACCGGAGTGCATCGTTCGTGCTCCGACACCGATCATCATCCGGTCGTCTCGTCTCATCATCCGGTCGTCACGACCGAACCGCCAGACGATCTCGGCGGCCGGGAAGTGAATCGGCGCCTCGTCCGATCCTGTGAGCACATGATGGCGATCAACCTGCCACTGCCGCCACC
>JAODBQ010000090.1 GCA_025464045.1 Ilumatobacteraceae bacterium | reverse complement strand
CCGCGAGCTCCGCGGCGTTGGGTTCGCGACCGAGCGTCTTCAGCAGCTGGTTCGAGCAGCGCGCCAGCACCGAGAGCGCCTCACCGAGGTGCGCGGGCACGCGGATCGTGCGGCTCTTGTCGGCCAGCGCTCGCGTGATGCCCTGACGGATCCACCACGTCGCGTACGTGGAGAACTTGAAGCCCTTGGTGTGGTCGAACTTGTCGACCGCGCGCATCAACCCGAGGTTGCCCTCCTGGATGAGATCGAGGAACTGCATCCCCCGCCCGCTGTAGCGCTTGGCGATGCTCACCACGAGCCGCAGGTTGGCCTGGATCAGCTCGCTCTTGGCGCGCTGACCGGCCTGCACGGTGCGCAGCAGCCGACGATGGGCCACGGTGCCCCCGGGTTCGTCGTCGAGCATCGCGGCCGCCCGGTTGCCGTTCTCGATGGCCTGGGCGAGCCGGCGCTCATCGTCGGTCGACAGCAGGTCGACGCGCCCGATCTCCTTGAGGTACATCCTCACGGTGTCGCCGCTGGATGCGTCGCCGCGCTCCACCGAACGTTCGGCCCGCCGCCACCGGCGCCGCACCAGGAGGCTCTCGGTGTCCTCCACCGCGAGGGCGACGCCGCCGAGCGGACCGCGACCGCCGGCGCTGCCGTCGGCCGGCTGCGGCGTGGGTCCGGTGACCGGCACGGGGACCGGTGCCGGGACGAGCGCCGCCGGACGGCCGTTGCCTTCGGTGGGGTCGTCGTCGGTGGGCTCGACGTTGTCGACGATGGTGATCCCGCGCGCGGCGAGCTCGGTGTGGACGTTGACCAGCACGTCGCCCGTGAGCTCCACTTCACGAAGCACGTCAGCGACCTCGTCGGCCGACACCACGCCGGATGCAGCGGCGCGCGCGACCATCCGTTCCCAGTGGTCCACCTGCGCCCCGAGAACGGGCGCAGGTTGGGAGTGCTCGGCCGGCTGGCTCACTCTTGCTCCTCGCTCCGTCGCTGCAGCCACCCTAGCAACGCCTCCGCTGCCTCCTGGGTCGCCGTCGTCTGGTCGAGATCCTTGATCATCCGCTGGGCATCGCTGTCCTCGCGCATCGAATCGGGATCCGTGAGGTGGGTCCTCGTCGCCAGCTGGCGGCGGACCGCCGCCGTGATCAGGCTGCGCGCCTCGACATCGGGGTCGGCGTCGACATCGGCCACTGCGGCGCGCTCGAGCAGCTCACGCGCCTCGGGATCGGCGAGCTGCAGGGCCGGCTCGATCGCGCCCCCCGCTTCGGCCACGGCGAGGAACGCCCGCCGGCAGATCTCGTTGGCGAACAGCTCCTCCATCATCCACGGAGCGATGTCGTCCCAGCGCTGCAGGAGCAGGGCGAGCGCGACGAACTCGGCGTTCTCGGACAACCCGACCCGGCGCACCGGCGCGAGGCGGATGTGCGGACGGACGCGCTTCTCCGTGGCCGTCACCAGGTCGTGGACGGGCAGCCCGACGTGGGTGGCCACCTGGCCGGCGTAGAGCTTGCGGACGTTCACGTCGGGGTGCTCGTTGACCACCTGCATGGCCCGCTCGGCGAGCCGCGCACGGTCCTCGGGCGACTGCGGCGACCGACCGCCGAGGACCCGCTGCACGCGGAAGCCGAGGAACGGCAACGCGCCGTCGACCGCCGCGGCGAGCGCCTCCGGGTCGTTGACGCTCAGCTCGCCCGGGTCCTGGCCCTGCGGGAAGCGGGCGACGCTCACCTCCACCTGGTACTTCTGCTCCCACTCGTAGAAGCGGTCGGCCGCTCCCTGGCCGGCGGCGTCGGCGTCGAACGCCAGAACCACCCGGCTGGCAAAACGCTTCAGCAACCGGACGTGCTCCTCGGTGAGCGCCGTGCCACAGGTCGCGACCGCACGCGGCACCCCGGCGCGGTGGAAGCCGATGACGTCGGTGTATCCCTCGCACACGATCACCTGGTCGGCGGCGACGATGTGCTGCTTGGCCCAGTTCAGCCCGTAGAGGGTCTTCGACTTGGCGTAGATCGGCGTCGCCTCGGAGTTCTTGTACTTCGCCGGGTCCGCCGATCCGGGCAGGATCCTGCCACCGAACGCGACGGGGTCGCCGGTCTCGGTGAAGATCGGGAACATCACCCGCGACCGGAACGCGTCCTGCAGCCGGTTGGCCTTGTTCGTGAACGCCAAGCCTGTCTCGCGCAGCAGCTCGGCGCCGACACCAACGGCGCGGCTGAGGTCGTCCCACGAGTCAGGCGCCCAGCCGAGCTTGAACGTGCGCGCCACCGCGCCGGCGAGGCCCCGACGGCGCAGGTAGTCCCGCGCCTCGCGCGCGTCCGGCCCGTCGAGCAGCCGCTGGTGGTACCACTGGACAGCCTTGTCGACCACCTCCACGAGCTGCCGCCGGCGAAGACGCTCGCGCCCCTCGCCGCCCGTCGTGTAGCGCAGCTGGACGCCCGCCTTGGCGGCCAGCTTCTCCACGGCCGCGACGAAGTCGAGGTTGTCGATGTCCTGCACGAACTTGAAGACGTCGCCGGCCGCGTCGCAGCCGAAGCACCGGTAGCGCCCCGTCTCGTCACGCACGTTGAACGAACCCGTGCGCTCGGCGTGGAACGGGCACAGCCCGACCCAGTTGCGTCCCACGCGCTTGAGGGCGATGTACTCCTGGATCACGTCGGAGAGGGCGAGGGTGGACCGGACCCGTTCCAGATCCTCCTCCACGATCGCCATCTCCGCACACTACCGAGCGGCCACGCCGCCATTCCGAGGGTTCGCCAGCGTGGTGCGCCTCCCGGGGAACGATCAGCGCTCGTCGAGCGGCGGCGGGTCCTCGGACATCGAGATGCCCGCATGGGCGCGCGTGTGGCTCAGTGAGAAGCCGACCGCGGATGCCAGCACGAGTGCGATCACGATCAACGAGATCGGCGTGGAGATGTGCACCCAGCGACTGATGATCATCTTGATCCCGACGAACGCGAGGATCACCGCGAGTCCCTGCTGCAGGTACGCAAACCGAGCACGCATGTTCGCCAGCAGGAAGTACAGCGATCGCAGCCCCATGATCGCGAACGCGTTGGAGGTGAACACGATGATCTGCTCGTTGCTCACCGCCAGCACCGCCGGCACGGAGTCGACAGCGAACAGCACGTCGGTGACCTCGACCAGCACGAGCACCGCGAACAGCGGTGTCGCCAGGCGCCGCCCATCGACGTGTGTGAACAGGTGCGGTCCGTCGATCTCCTCGGTGGAGGGCACCACGCGGCGGATCAGCTTGATGAACCGACCTTGCGTCGGGTCGTTCTCGAGGTCGTCGCCGATCACCAGCTTGGCCGCCGTGTACAGCAGGAACGCGCCGAACAGGAACAGCACGAACTCGAACCGCTGCACGAGGGCGACGCCGGCGAAGATGAACCCGGCGCGCAGCACGAGCGCGCCGAAGACACCCCAGAACAGCACACGGTGCTGATAGTCCGGCTGCACCGCGAAGTGGGTGAGGATCAACGCCCACACGAAGACGTTGTCGATCGAGAGGCTGTACTCGATCAGGTAGCCGGAGAACCACTCGCCACCTGCGCCGCCGCCGGCCACGGCGATCACGACGAGGCCGCAGCACACTCCGACGAGGATCCACGCCACCGTCTCGATCGCGGCACGGCGCGCCGACAGCACCTTCGGCTTGCGGTGCAGGACGAGGATGTCGAACAGCAGCAGGGCGACGATCGCGCCGACCGCGACGACCCATGCGATCGGTGGGACGGCGAGCCGGACGAAATCGCTGCGGTCCGACGCCATCATCATCGCGTCGCCCTCACCCGGTCAGCGCGGCGTCCCCGCGGCGACCTGGACACCCGGCGGAGCTGGCCCCCACCGGGTGCGCCGGGCACCCCTACTTCGTCTCCGACGTCGCCGCGCGCTTGCGGGCGGACGCGGGCTTCGCCGTCGCCGTCGCCTTCGGCGCCGACGACTTCGCCGTGGCGGCCGCCTTCGTCTTCGCCTTCACCGGCGCCACCGACGTCAGGACGGCCTGCGCCGCGGCGAGCCGGGCGATCGGGACGCGGAACGGGCTGCAGCTGACGTAGTCGAGCCCGGCCTCGTAGAACAGGACGATGCTCTCCGGGTCGCCGCCGTGCTCACCGCACACGCCGAGCTTGAGGTCCTTCTTCACCGAGCGCCCACGCTGGGCACCGATCTTGACGAGCTCACCCACGCCACCGCGGTCGATCGTCTCGAACGGGTTGCGCTTGAGCAGGCCCTGCTCGAGGTAGGCCGGCATCATCCGGCTCTCGACGTCATCCCGGCTGAACCCGAAGGTCATCTGGGTGAGGTCGTTGGTGCCGAAGCTGAAGAAGTCGCTCTCCTCGGCGATCTCGTCCGCGCGCAGCGCGGCCCGTGGCGTCTCGATCATCGTTCCGATGGTGACGTTGGGCTTCTTCTTCAGGCCCTTGGTGGTCTCGGCGATGGCCTCCTCCACCCAGCTCCTGGCCAGGTGCAGCTCCTCACGGGTGACGGTGAGCGGGATCATCACCTCGACGACCGGGTTCTTGCCCTGCTTGCGCAGCGACGTGGCGGCGAGCATCAGCGCGCGCACCTGCATCGCGTACAGGCCGGGCTTGACGACACCGAGGCGAACGCCACGGGTGCCGATCATCGGGTTGTGCTCGGCCCACTCCTCGGCGGCCTTGAGCTCGGCGGCCTCACGCGTCGACAGTCCTTCGCGCACCTCCTTGACGCGCAGCTCCTCCACCGACGGCAGGAACTCGTGCAGCGGCGGATCGAGCAGGCGCACGGTGACGGGCAGGCCGTCCATCGCGGTGAGGATCTCCTCGAAGTCGATCTGCTGCACCCGACCGAGCTCGGCCAGCGCCGCCCTTTCCTCGTCGGGGGTGTTGGCGAGGATCATCTCGCGCACGACCGGCAGGCGGTCGGGGGCGAGGAACATGTGCTCGGTGCGGCACAGCCCGATGCCCTCGGCGCCGAGGTCCCGTGCGTTCTTCGCGTCCTCGCCGGTGTCGGCGTTGGCGCGCACACCGAGCTTGCCCTTGCGCACGACGTCGGCCCACTCGAGGATCGTGTTGAACTCCGGCGGCGGCTCCGCCGCAGCCAGCAGCATCTCGCCGAGCACGACCTCGCCCGTGGTCCCGTCCAGCGAGATCATGTCGCCCTCGTGGACCACGGTGTTGCCGACGGTGAACTTGCGGCCATCGATCTTGATCGAGTCCGCGCCGACGATCGCCGGCGTTCCCCAGCCGCGAGCGACGACGGCCGCATGGCTGACGAGGCCGCCGCGGGCGGTGAGGATGCCCTGGCTGACCATCATCCCGTGCACGTCCTCCGGGCTGGTCTCGTTGCGCACCAGGATCACCGGCTCCCCACGCTCGGCGGCGTTGGCCGCGTCGTCGGCGGTGAAGTACACCTTGCCGACAGCTGCGCCGGGCGACGCCGCGAGGCCCTTGGCGATGACGTCGCCCTTGCCGGAGAACTGGGGGTGCAGCACCTGGTCGAGGTGCTCACCGGTGACCCGCAGCAGGGCCTCTTCCTTGCTGATCTTCCAGCGCTCGGCGCCTGTGCCGCTGCCCTTGGTCATCTCCACGGCCATCCGCAGTGCCGCCGCACCGGTGCGCTTGCCGACGCGCGTCTGCAGCATCCACAACTTGCCCTGCTCGATCGTGAACTCGGTGTCGCACATGTCCGTGTAGTGCCGCTCGAGCCGGGCGAAGATCGTCATCAGCTCGACGTGGATCGACGGGAAGTGCCCGTGCAGCGCCTCGAGGTCCTCGGTGTTGCGGATCCCCGCCACCACATCCTCGCCCTGGGCGTTGATCAGGAAGTCGCCGTACGGCTTGTTCTCGCCGGTGGCCGCGTTGCGGGTGAAGCCGACGCCGGTGCCGCTGTTGTCGTCGCGGTTGCCGAACACCATCGCCTGCACGTTGACCGCGGTGCCGAGCATGTGGTCGATCCGCTCACGCACGCGGTAGGCGATCGCCCTGGCGCCGTTCCAGCTCTTGAACACGGCCTCGACCGCGCCGCGCAGCTGCTTCATCGGCTCCTGCGGGAACGGCTTGCCGGTGGCGCTCTTGACGACCGTCTTGTACAGCTCGCACAGCTCCTGCAGCTTGGCCGCGGTGAGCTCCGCGTCGGTCTTCACGCCGGCGTTCTGCTTGGCCACCTCGAGCGGATGATCGAAGCGCTCGCCGTCGATGTTGAGCACGATCCGTCCGTACATCGAGATGAACCTGCGGTAGCTGTCGTACGCGAACCGCGAGTCGCCGGTGACGTTCGCCAAGCCCTTCACGCTCTTGTCGTTGAGACCCAGGTTCAAGACGGTGTCCATCATCCCCGGCATCGAGAACTTGGCACCGGAGCGCACGCTGACCAGCAGCGGATCGGCGGCGTCGCCGAGCTTGCGACCCATGGCCTGCTCCAGTCGCGCGACGTGGGTGCGGATCTCGTCGTCCAGCCCTGCGGGCCAACCGCCCTGCATGTAGGCCCGGCTGGCGTCGGTGGAGATCGTGAAGCCGGGCGGCACGGGCAGCTTCAGCACGCTCGTCATCTCGGCGAGGTTTGCACCCTTGCCGCCGAGCAGGTCCTTGTACTCCATGGGAGGGCGGCGGTGCTTGTGATCAAAGCTGAAGACGTACGACACGGGAGTCGAGTCTAGGGTGGCTGTGCACCTCGCTTGCGGAGAGTTCCCGTAGCATTCGCCTCGATGGCATCACCGCCCGCGTTCCGTCTGCTGGGGTTCCCGGTCCAGGTCAAGCCGGGCTTCCTCTTGCTGATGGTGCTCGTCATCGTCGTCAACGGTCCGGAGCTCGGCGTCTGGCTGGCGCTGTTCATCGCACTGTTCACGCTGCTGCACGAGCTCGGCCACGCGGTGGCCGCGCGCGCCACCGGCGCCAAGGCGGAGATCTCGCTCGACTTCCTCTACGGCTACGCGTCGTTCACGCCGACGCGGGAGCTGAAGCGCTGGGAGCAGGCCGGCATCTCGCTCGCCGGCCCGGCGACGCAGATCATCATCAGCCTGGTGGCGCTGCGCGCCACGGGCGCCACGGGCCTCGTCGCGGACCGCTCGTGGAGCTCGGCCCAGCTCGGCCTGTGGTGGGCGGGTCCGGTGATCGGCCTCGTGAACCTCATCCCGGTCCTCCCGTTCGACGGCGGCAACATCGCCCAGGCGGGTCTCGACGCCGTCCTCCCGCGAGGCATGGCCAAGGTCGTGATGATCTACCTCAGCATCGGCGTCACCGTCGGCGGCGCCGTGCTGCTGTTCACGCTGCCCCGTCTGCACAGCCTCGGGATCTTCGCGATGGTGCCGTTGATCGCGCAGCTGCAGATGCTTGGCCAACACCGTCACCGCAGCCACCGCCCGGAGATGGACAGCGCCAGCCTGTTCGCCGCCGGCGAGGCCGCGGCGTGGCGCGACGGCGACGTCGATCGCTTCGTCGGTGGGCAGCTGCCGTCGCCGTGGTACCGGGCCCACCAGCAGCTCTGCCAGGGTCATCCCGAGGTCGCGCGGCAGGTGCTCCTGGTCGACTTCACGGACCCGGAGACGCCCAACTGGTGGCCGCCGGACGCTGCTCCGGAGATGTCGCTCGACGCGCTCGTGCGGCTGCTCCCGGACCCGCTGCCGACCGGCCGCACGTACAGCGAGTTCGTGCTCGCCTCGGTGCTGCTGCGGCTCGGATCGTTCGAGCGCGCGGCCAACTACGCCGCCGCTGCCTACCGCCGAGAGCCGTCACCGATGCTCGCGGTCTGTGTCAGCCGCGCCGCCGCGGCGCTCGGCGACCGCCCTGTCGCGCTCGGCTGGCTCCGCGCCGCGATCGGCGACGGACCGGCGACGGACGGGCTCCGCCACGCCGCCGACCACGCCCCCGAGTTCGACGACCTGCGCCACGACCACGAGTTCCAGTCCCTCACCCACTAGGCCGCGAGCGGCGCCGGCGCCGGTTGTGCTCCGAGTCGCACCGTCGCAGTCCGAGTCGCACGGTCGAAGTCCGAGTCGCACCGTCACGGTCCGAGTCGGACGGTGCGGTTCGAGTCGCTCGGCCGCGAGGACCCGACGCAACGACTCGGGCCATCGCCTGCGACTCGGACCACCGGGGCCGGGCCCGCGGGGACGTCAGAACGCGAGCTGGCGGGAGAGCGTCTTCGGGGCGATCAGGGTGTAGGAGGTGCGGACCAGCTCGTCGATCTCGCGCCAGTCGACCTTGCGGACCGTGAGATCCATCCGGATCCAGCCACCGCGGGCGAGGTACGGCGCCGGGCTGCAACGCGTGTCGGCGAGCAACGCCGGGAGCTCGTCACGATCGGCCTTCACCGTCAACGAACCGCCCGTGCCGGGGAAGCAGAAGATCTTCTTGCGCACCCGGAAGTTCACGTCGGTGCCCCACGTGATCTCCTCGGTGACCTCGGGGAGCGCCATGCACAGCGCGCGGATGCGTTGCAGTTGCTTGGCGAGTTGCGCCTCGGAGCGGGCCATCGCCTCAGCTTCGCGCGCCGGCCTCCACGCCACGTCGGACTCGCGCGAGGACCTGCGCCGTGCCGACCGAGGTGATCGTGCCGAC
>JAODBQ010000069.1 GCA_025464045.1 Ilumatobacteraceae bacterium | reverse complement strand
GGCGACGAGGTGCAGCTGCGCGCGTACCTGGATCAGTTCCGCGCTGACGGCTGGCCGCCGATCCGCGGTGTCGTCCATGCGGCCGCGGTGTTCGAGAGCGATCTCCTGACCGATCTCGACGCGTCGTCGATGGCCGCACAGCTCCGCCCCAAGGTGGTCGGGGCCTGGCTGCTCGGAGAGCTCCTCGGCGACCTCGACCTGTTCGTGCTGTTCTCCTCGATCGCCTCCGTGCTCCCACAACCGGGGCAGGGCGCGTACGTCGCCGGCAACGCGTTCCTCGACGCGTTCGCCGAGTGGCGCGCGGCGCGCGGCCTGCATGCGTTGAGCGTCAACTGGGGCCTGTGGGCAGGGACCGATCGGGGACTGCTCGGTGAGGACTGGCAGCGGCCGCTCGCGCAGATGGAGGCGCAGGGCTTCCGCAGCTTCCGCGTCGACCAGGGCCTTGACGCTCTGGCGCGGATGCTCGGCGTGTCGACGGCACAGGCCGTGTTCGTGCCGATCGACTGGCGTACGTACGACGCGGCGCGCCCGTCTGGCACGTTCGTCAGTGACCTCGTCGCCGAGTCCCGCAACGTCCACCCGGCGTCGCCCGACGGCGCGACGCGGGCGATGTCGATGGTCGACCGGCTCGCCGAAGCCGCACCCGCGGATCGCTACGAGCTCGTCGAAGCCGCGGTACGGCGCATCGTCGGGCGGGTGCTGCAACTGCCGGAAGCCCAGATCGACGCGGCGCAACCGCTCGGCGAGCTCGGTCTGGATTCGATGACCGGCGTGGACCTGCGCAACCGGCTCGAAGCCGAGTTCAGGTTGAAGCTGTCGGCGACGCTGGCGTGGAACTACCCCGCTGTCGCAGATCTCGCCGGCCACCTGCTCGGCAAGCTCGGTCTGACGGACCCGGCGCCCGCCGCGGTGGCGAAGGCGGACGACGGCGAAGCGGCGAGCTCGCTCGCGCAGCTGATCGCGACGACGGACGATCTCGACGACGACGATGCCATCCGCGCCTTGATGGGTGGCCTCGACCCATGAGCGATCGCAACGACGGCATGAGCGCGATGTCGTCCGTCAAGCTGGCCCTGCTCGCGCAACAGGTCCGTCAGCAGCTCGACGGTGGCGGTGTGCTCGCCGCCGAGCCGATTGCGATCATCTGCATGGGCTGTCGGTTCCCCGGCGGAGCGGATTCACCGGACGCGTTCTGGAGCCTGCTCGAGCGCCGGGTCGACGCGGTGCGCGAGGTCCCGCCTGAGCGGTGGGACGTCAACGCGTTCTACGACTCCGACCCCTCCACTCCCGGCAAGATGAACTGGCGTCGGGGAGGTTTCCTCGACCAGGTCGATCAGTTCGACGCAGCGTTCTTCGGGATCGCGCCGCGTGAGGCGGCGCGCATGGATCCCCAGCAGCGCCTGCTGCTGGAGGTCGCGTTCGAGGCCCTCGACCGCGCCGGGCAGTCGCGCGAGCAGCTCGCCGGCAGCCTCACCGGCGTGTTCATCGCCGCCACGCTGCTCGACTACGCGGACCGCCAGTACGGCAGCCTGGCGGACATCGATGCCCACACGGTCACGGGCAACATGCACTGCATCATCCCCAACCGGCTCTCGTACCTCCTCGACCTGCGCGGCCCGAGCATCGCCATCGACACCGCGTGCTCGTCCTCGCTCGTGGCCATCCACACGGCGTGCCAGAGCCTGCGCAACCGGGACTCCGACATGGCCCTCGCCGGCGGGGTGAACGTGATCCTGTCGCCCGAGCCGGGCGTTGCGCTGACGAAGTGGGGGGTGATCTCGCCCACCGGGCGCTGCCGCACGTTCGATGCGGCGGCCGACGGGTTCGTGCGCGCGGAGGGCTGCGGGGTGATCGTGCTGAAGCGGCTGTCGGACGCGCTCGCCGATGGTGATCCCGTGCTCGCCGTGGTGCGCGGGTCGGCGATCAACCAGGACGGCCGCTCCACCGCGATGAGCGCGCCGAACGGCCTCGCCCAGCAGGACGTGGTCCGCCGCGCGCTGAGCAACGGCCAGGTGCTTGCCGAGCAGATCGGCTACATCGAGGCCCATGGCACCGGTACTGCGCTCGGTGACCCGATCGAGGTCGAGGCCCTCGCCGCGGTCATCGGGCCACGCTTCCCTGGTGCGCCCCCGGTGGCACTGACGTCCGTGAAGACCAACACCGGTCACCTCGAGGCGGCCGCCGGCGTGGCGGGCGTGATCAAGGCGGTGCTGTGCATGCAGCACGAGGCGATCCCGCCCCACCTCCACTTCACCTCGCTCAACCCGCACATCTCGCTCGACCACACGAGGCTGTTCATCCCGGTCGACGGGCATCCGTGGCCGGCGGGGCCGGTGCGGCGCCTCGCCGGCGTCAGCTCGTTCGGCTTCGGTGGCACCAACGCCCACGTCATCGTCGAGGAGCCACCCCGGCTGCCGGCGCCCGCCGTCACCGCCGGGCCGTTCCTGCTCGCGCTCTCCGCTCAGCAGCCGACCGCGCTGGCCGAGTCCGCGGAGCGCTTCGCCGACCGCATCTCGGGCGCGGACGACGCAGAGCTCGGCGCGATCTGCTTCACCGCGGGTGCGCGTCGCACGCACCTCGACGAGCGCGTCGCCGTCGTCGGTGCCGACCGCGGCGAACTGGTCGAGCGCCTCCGCCTGTTCGCGCACGGCGCTCGCCGACCGGGCATCGCCGCCGGGCGGCGCGAGCCGGGCACGCCACGGCGGCTCGCGTTCGTGTTCTCCGGTCAAGGCCCGCAGTGGTGGGGGATGGGCCGCGAGCTGCTCGCCACCGAGCCGACGTTCCGCGACGTCGTCGAGCGTTGCGACGAGCTGCTCCGCCGGCAGGTCGGTTGGTCGCTGCTCGAAGAGCTCGGTCGGTCGGAGTCGGACACCCGGCTCGGCGACACCGAGATCGCGCAGCCGGCGCTGTTCGCGCTGCAGGTCGGTGTGGCGACGCTGTGGCGCGAGCGTGGTTTCACGCCCTACGCCGTCATCGGTCACAGCGTGGGTGAAGTCGCTGCGGCGCACATCGCCGGGTCGTTGAGCCTCGAGGACGCGGTGCAACTGATCGCCCATCGGGGGCGGCTGATGCAGGCGGCGACCGGCAACGGCAAGATGGCCTCGGTCGAGCTCGCGCACGACGCGGTGGAACGGGCGATCGCCGGGTACGGCGACCGGGTCGCGGTCGCGGCCATCAACGCACCACAGGCCACGGTCATCTCGGGCCAGGCCGCGGCGGTCGACGAGGTCGTTGCAGCGCTGCAGCGCGAGGGGGCCAACGTCCGGTCGCTCCCCGTGAACTACGCGTTCCACAGTGCGCAGATGTCGTCCTACGCGAGCTCCCTGGAGCGCGCGCTGGACGGTCTGCCGACGATGCCGAGACCCTCACCACCACCCGCGTACGGCAACGTCAGGTTCGTCTCGACGGTCACCGGCGCCATCCATCCCACGGACCGTCTCGACGCCGCGTACTGGGCGCGCAACGTGCGTGAGCCGGTGCGCTTCACCAGTGCCGTCGAGGCTGCCGCGTCGGCGGGTTGCAACGTGTTCCTCGAGATCGGGCCGCACCCGGTGCTCGGGGCGATGATCGCGCAGACCCTTGCCGCGTCGGGGTCCGCGGGCGAGGTCACCTGCTCGCTGCGGCGCGGGCGCCCGGAGCGCGAGTCGCTGCTCGCGGCGGCCGGCGACCTCTACTCGTGGGGCGTCGCCGTCGACTGGACGCGGCTCCTGCCGGGGAGGAACCGCGTCGTCGATCTGCCCACGTATCCGTGGCAGCGCAGCCGCCACTGGTTCGAGGTGCCTCGTCACACCACCGCGCCCCCTCGCCGTGGCATCGACATCGGCGCACATCCGCTGCTCGGCGACCGGGTGCGCTCGGCGGCCATCCGCGGCGCGGTCTTCGAGCGGCGTTTGACGACGGCGGACCCCGCGTTCCTCGACGATCACCGGATCGGCGGCGGCGCGATCCTCGCCGCCACGACGTTCCTGGAGCTCGGCGCCGCTGCGTACGAGGCCACGACCGGAACACGGGCGCGGAGCATGCGCGACGTCGAGCTGCTGGCCGCGCTGGCACTCGACGCCGACGTCGAGCAGGTCGTCCAGGTGCACCTCGAGGACGACCTCGACGGAGCCACGTTCCGGGTCTCCAGCCTGCGCGCCGACGACAGTTGGACGCTGCACGCCGCGGGGCACATCAGCTCCGTCGAGGGCCCG
>JAODBQ010000054.1 GCA_025464045.1 Ilumatobacteraceae bacterium | reverse complement strand
GCAGTGGCGGCGATGGTCGACCCTGACGGCAACACGATCGGTGTGTCGGGGTTGGTCAACGACGTGCCCGGCCAGGTCTGGGTGGCGGTCGTCTATCCGTCGAACTGGCTCGACTACCGGCTCGAGGCGGTCGACACCGCAGGGCGGTCCACCGTGCTCGGCGCGATGCACCTCGACTCCGGCGCATGGAAGTGGGCCGGGCGGCTGCCGTCGGGGGAGCTGCAGACGCTGCGCATCGTGCGCCCCGACGGCACGGTCACGTGCATCGGCGCGCTGCCGGTCTGACGCGGCGCGCACCGAAGACGGGTGACGCCGCGTCGATGCGGACAGTGCCCGTCAGTGGGGCGCGGGCGGGAGGTCGGTCGAGGGGTCGGCGAGCAGCTCCATCGCCGCCCGGGTCGGGGTGATCCTGCCCGCGGCGACGGCTGCTTCGAGCTCGGCGGCGTGGGACGCGACCCGGGCGCGGAAGCGGGCGAGCACCTGATCGTCGACGGCCGACCACATCCACGAGATGTCCTGTCGACGGCGCTTGGCGGCGAGCGCGCCCTGCCGTTCGAGGTGGGCGCGGTGGGCCTCGACCTGCGTCCAGACCTCATCCAGGCGGAGACCTTCGAGCGCGCTGCAGGTGAGCACGGGCGCGCTCCAACCATCGACGGACGTCATCAGGTGCAGCGCTGCGGACAGCTCGGCGGCCGCACCCTCGGCGTCGAGGCGGTGGGTGCCGTCGGCCTTGTTGACGGCGATCACGTCGGCCAGCTCGAGCACGCCCTTCTTGATCCCCTGGAGGCTGTCGCCGGTGCGCGCCAGGGTGAGGAACAGGAACGTGTCGACCATGTTCGCGACCGTCGTCTCGGACTGGCCGACGCCGACGGTCTCGATGAACACCGTGTCGTAGCCGGCGGCCTCGACGATCACCATCGACTCGCGCGTCGCACGGGCGACCCCGCCCAGCACACCGGCGCTGGGGGAGGGCCGGATGAAGGCGTGGGGATCGACGGCGAGGCGCGACATCCGCGTCTTGTCGCCGAGGATGCTGCCGCCGGTGCGCTTCGAGCTCGGATCGACGGCCAGCACCGCCACCTTGTGGCCGGCGCGGGTGAGGTGGGTGCCGAGCGCGTCGATGAACGTCGACTTGCCGACGCCGGGCACGCCGGTGATGCCCACGCGTCGGGCGGCACCGACCTCCGGGAGCAGGCGCGTCAGCAGCTCCTGGGCGAGCTGCTGATGATCGGCGCGCGTCGATTCGACGAGCGTGATCGCCCTCGCGATCAGCGCCCGGTCGTCGCGGAGGATGCCCTCGTGATAGCGATCGACATTGATCGGCGGCGTGGTCATCGGCGGCGAGGTTACGGCGTGAACGGTGCAGCAACGGCATGTGGCAGGCTGCTCGACATGCGCTATCGACGTTTGGGCCGCACCGCCCTGCAGGTCAGCGAGCTGTGCCTCGGGACGATGAACTTCGGGCCGCAGACCGCCGAACCCGAGTCCCACGCGATCATGGATCGCGCGCTCGAGCTCGGGATCAACTTCTTCGACACCGCCAACCGTTACGGCGGCGACAAGGGCCCGGGTGCGACGGAGGAGATCATCGGCCGCTGGCTCGCGCAAGGTGGCGGCAGGCGCGAGAAGGTCGTGCTGGCCACGAAGCTGTTCGGCGCGATGTCCGACTGGCCGAACGACGGACGGCTGTCGGCGTACCACATCCGAGCGGCGTGCGACGCGAGCCTGCGGCGGATGCAGACCGATCACATCGACGTCTACCAGATGCACCACGTCGACCGCACCGCCCCGTGGGACGAGGTCTGGCAGGCGATGGAGACGCTGATCCAGCAGGGCAAGATCACCTACGTCGGCAGCAGCAACTTCGCCGGTTGGCACATCGTCCAGGCCAACGAAGCGGCCGCCCGGCGCGGCACGTTCGGCCTGGTCAGCGAGCAGAGCCACTACAACCTGCTCGTGCGCACGGTCGAGCTCGAGGTGCTCCCGGCCTGCCGCCACTACGGCGTGGGGGTCATCCCGTGGAGTCCCCTGTCGAGTGGCCTGCTCGGCGGCGTGCTCGGCAAGCAGGACAGCATGCGCCGCCAGTCGCCGGCGTCGCTGAAGCGGATCGAGAAGCTGCGCCCGAAGCTCGAGCAGTGGGAGAAGCTGTGCGCCGGCCTCGGCGAGGAGCCCGCGGCGGTCGCACTCGCCTGGCTGCTGCACCAGGACGGCGTCACCTGCCCGATCATCGGGCCGCGCACGATGTCCCAGCTGGACGGCGCGTCGCTGCGCGCGCTGGAGATCACCCTCGACGCCGACGTCCTCGCGGCCATCGACACGATCTTCCCCGGCCCCGGCGGCACCGCCCCCGAGGCCTACGCCTGGTAGCACCCCCTCGGCCCCCCACCCCCCGGGCTCGCCGGGTTCGGCGCTAGCGGCCATCCTGTGGCCGAGCCTCGCTCGGTCGGATGATGACCGGTTGCGGAACGGCACCGGCCGGGGCATGACAGCTGCGCAGCTCGCACACACGCGGGGCGGCGCGTGGCGGCTGTCAGGCGAGCTGGCGTTCGAGCTCGCCGAGGAGCTCGACGGCGGCGTCGGCGATCACCGTGCCGGGCGGGAAGATCGCCGCGGCGCCGGCGGCGCGTAGCGCGTCGAAGTCGGCCGTCGGGATGACGCCCCCCACGACGACCATGATGTCCGGCCGTCCGATCTCGGCGAGCGCGTGGCGCAGCTCCGGCACGAGCGTCAGGTGCCCAGCGGCGAGCGTGGACACGCCGACCACGTGCACATCGCTCTCCGCCGCCTGGCGGGCGACCTCGGACGGCGTCTGGAACAGCGGGCCGACATCGACGTCGAAGCCGAGATCGGCGAACGCGGTCGCGATCACCTTCTGGCCGCGATCGTGGCCGTCCTGACCCATCTTGGCGACGAGGATGCGCGGCCGACGACCCTGGTGCGTGGCGAACTCCTCGACCACCTGGCGGGCATGGACGACGTTCGGCGACTCGCCGACCTCTTGGCGGTACACCCCGCTGATCGTACGGATCGCGGCGGTGTGGCGCCCGAACACCTTCTCCAACGCCATGCTGATCTCGCCGAGGGAGGCCCGCGCACGCGCCGCGTCGATCGACAGCTTGAGCATGTTCTGCCCGAGCCCCTTCTCGCGCGTGCCGTCCACGCTCGCCGCAGCTGCGGCGGTGAGCGCGTCCAACGACGCCTGGCAGGCGACCTCGTCGCGTTCGGCGCGCAGCCGCTCGAGCTTGGCCAGCTGCTGGGCGCGCACGGACGTGTTGTCGACGCGCCGCACGTCGATCTGATCGACCGCGTCCGGCCGGAACAGGTTGACACCGACCACCGGCTGCCGCCCCGAGTCGATGCGGGCCTGCGTCTTGGCTGCGGCCTCCTCGATGCGCAGCTTCGGGATCCCGGCCTCGATCGCCGCGGTCATCCCGCCGGCCGCCTCGACCTCCTGGATGTGCGCCCACGCACGTGCGGCGAGGTCGTGGGTGAGCCGCTCGACGTAGTAGCTGCCACCCCACGGATCGATCGCCCGGCACGTCCCCGACTCCTGCTGGAGGAACAGCTGCGTGTTGCGCGCGATGCGCGCCGAGAAGTCCGTCGGCAGCGCCAGCGCTTCGTCCAGGGCGTTCGTGTGCAGCGACTGGGTGTGGCCCTGCGTCGCCGCCATGGCCTCGATGCCGGTGCGCACGACGTTGTTGAACACGTCCTGCGCGGTGAGCGACCAACCGGACGTCTGGCTGTGGGTGCGCAGCGAGAGCGACTTGTCGCTCGTCGGCGAGAACTGCCTGACGAGCTTCGCCCACAGCAGTCGCGCGGCGCGCAGCTTGGCGACCTCCATGAAGAAGTTCATCCCGATCGCCCAGAAGAACGACAGCCGGGGAGCGAACGCGTCGATGGTCAACCCGGCGCCGAGACCGCTGCGGATGTACTCGACACCATCGGCCAGCGTGTAGCCGAGCTCGAGGTCGGCGGTCGCCCCCGCCTCCTGCATGTGGTAGCCGGAGATCGAGATCGAGTTGAACTTGGGCATCTCCACCGACGTGTACGAGAAGATGTCGGAGATGATCCGCATGCTCGGCTCTGGCGGGTAGATGTACGTGTTCCGGACCATGAACTCCTTGAGCACGTCGTTCTGGATCGTGCCGGCGAGCTTGGCCGGAGCGACGCCCTGCTCCTCGGCGGCGAGCACGTAGAGCGCCATCACCGGCAGCAC
>JAODBQ010000635.1 GCA_025464045.1 Ilumatobacteraceae bacterium | reverse complement strand
CACCCGGGCAAGATTCGAGCGGAACCTGCGCATAGGCACCGGGCGGCGAGCTCTCCAACTGGAATTGCTTCACTGGGGACGCGGGTCAGAGCTTGAACAACGCTCGGGAGTTGTCACCGATGAACTTGCGGCGGTCGGCCTCGGGGAAGGCCGCCACGAGCTCGTTGAGGTCGTGCACGTACTCGGGGGTGTGGTCCGCGTGGGGGAAGTCCGACGCCCAGAGGAAGCGCTCCACGCCGTACCGTGCCGCGAGCGCGGGGATGATCCGCTCGTCGGGGTCGCAGCTGATCCAGATCCGCTCGCGGAAGTAGTCGCTCGGCTTGTGCTTGAGCGGCACCCGCTCGCCGATCACGGTGTGGCCGAAGATCGCGTCGATGCGGTCGAGCCAGTACCCGATCCACCCGCCGCCGGACTCCAGCACGAGGATCTTCAGCGTCGGGAACTTGTCGAACACGCCGTAGTCGAACAGCGTCGTGAACTGGTGGCGCACGCCATCCGAACCGGCCACGGAGGCGAGCAGGCGCAGGTTCTTGACGTTGTCCCACGTGCCCATGCGCGTGCCCTTGGTCCACTGGGGCTCGAACGTCGGATGGATCGCCAACGGCACGTCGAGGTCTTGCGCGGCAGCGAAGACGGCGTCGTTGTCCGGGTGCCCGAACGGCCGACCGTCGTGGTGGAACGGGGCCACGTACGCGCCCTTCGCGCCCTCGCCGACCGCTCGCTCGAGCTCCTTCGCCGCAGCCGCGGCATCGCTGAGGGAGAGGTGTGCGGTCGGGATGAGTCGCGGCTCGTCCTTGCAGAACTCGCAGATCCAGCGGTTGTAGGCCTTCGTGTACGCCTGCGCGAGCGCCGGGTCGAGCACCTCGGCCTCCCACAGCAGGCCGACGGTCGTGTAGAGGATCGCGGCGTCGATGTTCTCGGCGTCGAGCACCTCGATCCGCTCCTGCGGGTGCATCGAACCGTACGGGGCGTTGCGCAAGTACGTGCGCTCCGGGTCCTTCTGCATCGCGATCAGATCGGGCGAGCCCATCGCTCCGAGCACCGACGGTGTGCCGCGGCGCGACATCATCGAGCGCTCGCCGTTGATCTCCAGCTCCTCGAGGCCGTTCTCGTCGACGACGATGCGCAGCGCGCGGTCACGGAACTGCGGATCGATGTAGGACTCCCACAGGTCCGGCGGTTCGAGGATGTGCCCGTCGGCATCGACGGCGCCGTCGAACGCGACGCGGTGCGTCTCGTGGCGTGGCTTCTGGGCGGCGATGGCGACCGTCATGGCTGACCCCCGTGTCGTGCGATGTGGCTTGCGCTGAAGTTACGACCATGCGCCGACCGACATCTCATCAGGTGACGACAGCGACCTCCACCGCCAGGACGCGAGACCGACACGCGACGGGCCTTTGGCTGCAGGCGCGAACGGGTACCGCAGGGACGATGGACGTGGCGATCTGCACCGGCAAGAGCTGTCGTCGACGCGTCGAGCACAAGGCTCTGCGCGCCGCGCTCCCCGGCCGCACGGTGGCCGAGGTCTCGTGCCTCGGCATCTGCAAGGGCCCGGTGGTGGCGCTCGCGCCGACCGACGATGTGCCGATCGTGATCGCCCGGGTGCGTTCGCCGAAGGCCATCCGCGACGTGGCCCGGGTCGCACGCGGCGAACGCCCGTTGAGCAAGCGGCTTCGCGAGCGGATGGTCACGGGTACCCGGCGGACGAAGGCGCTGCGCCGCCTCGTTCGCGCGATGCACCACTGAACGGGACGGCGAGCGAGCGCGGCCACGGCCGCGCCCGATGCGACGGCGCAGCTCGCCCACGCGGTACGGTGAAGGTTCGCTCGTCGAACAATTCGGGACACTCACCAGATGACTGCCGACATCCCCACCCTCACCGTCACCCGCCTCGTTCGTCTGCTCGAGAACAACAGCACCAACGAACTGTCCCTCCCGCAGTACCGCGTGCTCGGCGTGCTCTCCACGGGTGAGGAGCGGGCGAGCCAGCTGGCCGCGCGGCTGTCCGTCGCCAAGCCCACCCTGACCGCGTTGGTCGACAGCCTGGTCGAGCGCGGCTACGTGATCCGGGAGACGGCCGACGGCGATCGCCGGGCCGTGCGGCTGTCGATCACGGCAACCGGCCGAACTGCGCTGCGCGCCACCGGCGCGCAGCTGCGCACCGTCCTGGACGAGGTGCTCGAACGATGTGCTGACCCCGGAGCCGTTCTCGCCGCGCTGGAGGACCTGCGCCTCGCCCTCGACCTGCGCTGGTCCGAGCGCGTCGCCGAGCAGGCGGCGGTTCGCCGCGAGGTCGCCAGGTGAGCGACTGGACAACCCGAACCGCACCGCCCGAACGACCCGACGGACCCGAGCAACCCGACGGACCCGAACGACCCGACGGACCCGAACGAGCCGACGGACCCGAGCGACCCGACGCAACCGAGCGACCCGACGCAACCGCACACGCCAGCCGACCGAACCGACCCGACCCGGCGTACACCCGTCCGGCTCCGCCTGCGCCCGGCGTCGGCTGGCTGCGACGGATGGGGCCGTTCATCGGCCGCTACCGCAGGACGGTCATCGCCACGCTGATCTTCTCCGTCGTCGCCCAGACCCTCATCGGCCTGCTGCCGTTGATCCAGGAGAAGATCCTCGACCACAGCATCATCACGCGCGAGCACGCCCTCGGGCCGATGCTCGTGCTGCTCGTGCTCACCGGCATCGTCGGCTTCAGCGCCAACTACGCCAGGCGGTACCTCGGCGCGAAGATCAGCGTCGACCTCCAGCACGACCTGCGTCTGGCGATCCACCGCCACCTCTACGAGCTCGACTTCTCGCGCCACGACGAGGTCTCCGTCGGCGACGTGATGTCGCGCTCCACTGCGGACCTGACGCTGATCCAGCAGTTCTTCTTCTCCGTGCCGATGCTCGTCGCGAACATGACGTTGCTCGTGGTCGCGATCGTGGTGATGTTCTTCCTCTCGCCGATCTTGAGCCTCGTGATCGTGATCTTCGTGCCGCTGTTCGCGTACGTCGCGGTCCGCTTCCGCGATCAGGTGTTCCCGGCGAGCTGGAACGACCAGCGCCTGTCGGGCGCGGTTGCAGGGGTCGTCGACGAGGCGGTCACCGGCGTGCGCGTGGTCAAGGCGTTCGCGCAGGAGCAGCGCGAGTTCGATCGCCTGACCGACCAGGCGCACGAGCTGTACCAGTCGCGGATGCGCACGGCGCGATTCAACGCGCGCTACTCCTCGACGCTGCAGGCCCTGCCGATGCTCGGCCAGCTCGGGGTGCTCGCGCTCGGTGGGTGGCTGGCGTTCGACGGGCACATCACGCTCGGCGTGTTCCTGGCGTTCGCCAGCTACCTCGTGCAGATCATCACCCCGGTGCGCCTCGTGTCGAGCATGCTCGCCACCACGCAGCAGGCTCGCGCCGGCGCGGAACGGGTGTACGAGCTGCTCGACATGCAGCCGCGCGTCGCCGACGCGCAGCACGCGCGGCCGATCGTCGATCCCGTCGGTGGCGTCGAGCTCGACGGCGTCACGTTCGGGTACGGGGACGCGCCGGCACTGCTCCACGACATCTCGCTGACGATCCGCCCCGGCGAACGGATCGGGTTCGTCGGCGCATCGGGCTCCGGCAAGACGACGCTGGCCTTCCTCATCGCCCGGTTCTACGACCCACGCACCGGCACCGTGCGCTTCGACGGCGCCGACGTGCGCGAGCTGACGCTGCAATCGCTGCGATCGGCGGTGAACGTCGTGTTCGAGGAGAGCTTCCTGTTCTCGGCGACGATCCGCGAGAACATCGCGTTCGCCCGACCCAGCGCGACCGACGCGGAGATCGAGGCGGCGGCGCGCGTCGCCCAGGCCCACGACTTCATCCTCGATCTGGCGAACGGCTACGACGAGGTCGTCGGCGAGCGTGGCTTCACGCTCTCCGGCGGGCAGCGCCAGCGGATCGCGCTGGCGCGCGCGGCACTCGCCAACCCGCAGGTGCTGATCCTCGACGACGCGACCTCGGCGATCGACGCGCGCACCGAGGAGGCGATCCACGCCTCGCTGGCCGCGGAGCTCGGCGCACGCACCACGGTGCTGATCGCGCACCGCTCGTCCACGCTGCGGCTGGCAGATCGCGTGATCGTGCTCGACGACGGACGCATCGTCGCCGAAGGCACGAACACCGAGCTGTGGCAGACCTCGGCGCTGTACCGCGAGCTGCTCACGGGACCCGACGTCGAGCCCGTCGCGCGCGATCCCGCTCCCGTGCAGGAGGTCGATGCTGCGGCTTGGCCACGTACCGGCGACGACGAGGAACACGACGCGCCGCGGGTCGACCTGGCGACGCTGTTCGCGGGGATGGCGAGCGGCATCGGCATCGGCGGGGCGCGCGCCGGGCTCGTCGCGGCGACGCCCGAGCTGCTCGAGCGGGTCGACGCGCTTCCGCCGCTGCGCGGCGAGCCCGACGTCGATCTCGTCGAGGCCACCGCGGAGGACGACACGCCGAGCCTCAGCCGTCTGCTGAAGCGGTTCCGATGGGCGCTGGTGCTCGTCGCGCTGCTCGTCGTCATCGACGCGGGCACGACGTTGGTCGGTCCGCTGCTCATCCGCCACGGCCTCGACGCCGGCGTCGAGCTGCACCGCGCCCGGACCCTGGTGGCGATGTGCATCGCCTTCCTCGGCGTGCAGATCCTCAGCTGGGGCAACCAGATCATCGAGCTGATGCACACGTCGCGCACCGCTGAACGGATGCTGTTCACGCTCCGGGCGCGCACCTTCGCCCACCTCCAACGACTCTCCCTCGACTACTACGACAAGGAGATGGGCGGGCGGATCATGACCCGCATGACCACCGACGTCGAGGCACTCGCGCAGCTGCTCCAGCAGGGTCTGCTGCTCGCACTCACGAGCATCGTCAGCTGCGCCGGTGTGGTCGTGATCCTGCTGGTGCTGGACGTGCGCCTCGCCCTCGTCGCGTTCATCGTGCTGCCGGTGCTCGGCGCCGTGACGATCTGGTTCCAGCGCGGTTCGCGGCGCTCGTACCTGCGGGCCCGCGACGCGATCTCGACGGTCAACGCGGAGCTGCACGAGAGCGTCGCCGGCGTGCGCGTCACGCAATCGCTCGGCCGCGACGACAACAACGCGGTGCGCTTCACCGCACGCTCCGAGGAGTACCGCAGCGCGCGGTTGCGCTCGATGCAGCTGATGTCGATCTACTTCGCCAGCAGCCAGCTGTTGAGCACGTTCGCCAAGGCGCTGACGCTCTGGTACGGCGCACGCCTGATCGGGGAAGGCTCGCTGACGTCGGGTCTGCTGATCGCGTTCCTGCTCTACCTCGACCAGTTCTTCACGCCGCTCCAGCAGCTCTCGGCCGTGTTCGACCAGTGGATCCAGGCGAAGATCTCGCTCGGCCGGCTCGACGAGCTGCTCGCCACGCCGTCGTCGACGCCCGAACCGCGCGACCCCGTCGACCTCGGCGAGTGGCACGGTCACGTGCAGCTGGAACAGGTGCGCTTCGCCTACTCCGCAACAGCGCCGGAGGCGTTGCGCGGCGTCGACCTGCAGATCCGCCCGGGTGAGAGCGTCGCACTCGTCGGCACCACCGGTGCCGGCAAGTCGACGTTCGTCAAGCTCGTCGCCCGCTTCTACGACCCGACGGCCGGGCGGGTGCTCGTCGACGGGGTCGACCTGCGCGACCTCGACCTGCACGCGTATCGCCGGCACATCGGCTACGTGCCCCAGGAGCCGTTCCTGTTCTCGGGCACGATCCGCTCGAACATCGCCTACGGGCGACCGGGCGCGTCGGATCTCGAGGTCGAGCGCGCCGCCCGCGCCGTCGGCGCGCACGACCTCGTCGCGTCGATGCCTGACGGCTACCTCACGCCCGTCGCCGAGGCCGGCCGGTCGTTGTCGGCCGGGCAACGCCAGCTGCTGTGCCTCGCCCGCGCCCAGCTGATCGACCCGAGCATCCTGATCCTCGACGAGGCGACGTCGAACCTCGATCTGGCCACCGAGGCCGAGGTGCAGCGGGCGATGAACCTCGCCGCACTCGGTCGGACGACGTTGATCATCGCCCACCGCCTGCAGACGGCGCGTCACGCCTCGCGGATCGTCGTCGTCGACAACGGCAAGATCGTCGAGGACGGCAGTCACGACGAGCTCGTGTCCGCGGGCGGTCGCTACTCCGCGCTGTGGGACGCGTTCGACTCGGCGAGTGCCTCGCCCGTCCCTTGAACGGGCTGTTCCCCCCAACGGCAACGTCCCCTGACCCGACCCCCCGGGGTCAGGGGACCAGGCCGGCGTCGTGCGCGAGGATCGCCAGCTGCACACGGTTGCCTTGCTCGAGCTTGACGAGCAACCTCGAGACGTGAGCCTTCACCGTGGCCTCGCTCATGAACAGCGCGCCACCGATCTCGCCGCGAAGTTCGCCGCCGCGATGCCTGACCGCCACCCAGCTGCCTCGGCGTTGCGCCGCGAGCTTCAGCTGGGAACGGTGAGACCGAAGATCCGCGCCGCGTTGAGGCCGAGGATCTTCGCCCGCGACTCGTCGGAGAGGTGGCCCATCATCCGCTCGATGGCCTCGGCCGAGTGCGGCCACACGCCTTCGTGGTGCGGGTAGTCGTTGGCCCACAGCATGTTCTCGACGAGGCCGTCGCGCTCCACGCCGGCCAAGCCGGCATGGTCCTCTTGGAAGGTCGCGAAGCAGTTGCGCCGGAAGTACTCCGAAGGCAGGTCCGGGATCACTGGGCGCACCCAGAAGTGGTGGGCGCGGTAGGCGTGATCCATCGTCTCGAGCAACCACGGCACGAAGCCGATGCCGCTCTCCACCAGCCCGGCGTGCAGGTCGGGGTGACGCTCGAAGACACCGGACGTGATCATCTGCACGAGTGGCTCGATCGTCGTCTCCATCGAGTGGCAGACGTAGTTGATGATCGCGCCGCCGCGGCCGCCGACGGCACGCGGATCCTTGCCGGTGGACACGTGGAACGTGATCGCCATCCCGGTCTGCTCGATCAGGCTCCACATCGGCTCGAACGAGGGATCGTTGTACTGCAGCTTGCCCGGCTCGGTCGGCCCGTACGTGGGGGCGTTGCCGAGGCACACGCCGCGGTAGCCGTTGGACGCCGCCCACTCGATCTCGGCCATCGCCTCCGCCTGCGCGCCGGCAGCGATGCAGGCCATCGGCAGGATCCTCGGTGTCGGGCCTTGCATGTGCTCGCCGACCTGCTCGTGTGCCCAGCGGTTCCACGCCGTGCACATCGCCTGCGCGAAGACCGTGTCCGGCGTTGCCCAGCACAGCAAGCCGGTGGTCGGGAAGACGATCTCGACGTCGATCCCGTCGGCGGCCTGGTCGACGAGCCGCTGCTCGACGCTCTTGCCGCCGGCGACGCGCAGCAGATCCTCGTCCTCCATCCTCGTCCTCGGGTCGCGATTGTGCTCGGCCTTCTCGAACGTCTGCTGCGGCTGCACCGTGCCGACCGACTCGGGGCGGCGCACCATCTGCGGTCGGTTGCCCTCGGTGATCAGCAGCTGCGCGCCGTCGTCGCGGGTCTCGACGTGCGGGATCCGCTCGCGGTACTGGGGCTCGACGCCGGCGAAGACCTCGAGCGACTCGGTGACGTGGCAGTCCGCCGAGACCATGAAGTACTTGTTCGGCGCACCCGGTCGGGCGGATCGGGGCCAGCCTTCGGCGCCCGGCGTCTCCAGCCGCCATGCGTTCTTCGGGTTCGACTGCTCCTGAACGGTCACGATGGTCTCCTCTCGTTCACTCGATGCTCACGTCTGCTGCGGAAGCTGATCCTGCCGCTGCCACTGTGGCAGCAGCAACGGCTCGCCGTCGGTCGGCGGCAGCTCTTCCCACGTTGCCACCACCGGCAGACCGATGGCGACCTCGTCGACCGGCACGCCGAGCAGGTTGCCGACCACCCGCAGGCCGGGTGCCCCGTCCAGCGCGACGAGCACGACCGCATACGGCACGGCTCGGTCCAGGGACGGGTGCACCGAGTGGTGGACGACGGTGTAGCTGTGGACGATGCCGGTCGGCGCGACGGCGCGCGGCGAGAACGTCATCGCCCCGCACACGTGGCAGATCTCCTCCGGCGGGTGCTGCAGGGTGCCGCAGCCGGCGCACTGCTGCAGCGTGATCGCGCCCGAAGTGAACCACGCGCGGTTGACCGCCTCGACGGCCGGCAAGGTCCAGTCGTCGGGCAACGGCCCGAGTCGGTGCTGCCCGCTCATGCCGGTCCGAACAGCACAGCACTGCCGGGGGCGAAGCCCGGCCCGGACACGGACAGGCTCAGCGCGACGTCGGGCACCTGGCAGGTGGAGTCGCCGCGCACCTGACGAACGGCTTCGACGACGTTGCCCATCCCGTGGATGTACGCCTCGCCCAGGTTGCCGCCGCTGGTGTTGATCGGCAGCCGCCCGTGAGGCGCGCGCAGCGCGCCGCCGGCGACGAACGCGTTGAGCTCGCCGGGCTCGCAGAAGCCCATCTCGGCAATCGCCATCAGCACCGGGCCGGTGAAGTTCTCGTAGAACTGGGCGACGTCGATGTCGGCCGGTTGCACGCCCGCGCGCTGCCACAGCGACCTCGCGACGGTGCGGTAGTGGGCCGTCGGGAAGTTCTCCTCGCCGAACGCGGCGACCCCGTCGCGGTGGCTCAGCCCGTGCGCCGCAGCAACGATCGCGACCGGTGTCGCGGCCAGGTCACGTGCGCGCTCGGGTGTGGTGATCACGATCGCCGCCGCGCCGTCGTTCTCCGGACAGCAGTCGTACAGGCGGAACGGTTCGGCGATCCAGCGCGACGCGAAGTACTGCTCGCGCGTCAGCGGCGTGCCGTAGCGGATCGCCCGCGGGTTGTGCTGGGCGTGGGCGAAGCTGGTCAGCACGACCTCCGCGAGGCTGTCCTCGGAGACGCCGTGGTCGTGCATGAACCGCATCGTCTGCATCGCCGTGATCTGCGCCGGCGAGAGCATCCCGTACGGCGCGGTGTATGCCGCCGCCCCACGGGCCCTGCGCCCGACGGACGGCCGGCCGTAGCGGTGGAACTGGCCCTGCGCGAGCGAGCGGAACACGACCACCGTCTCGGCGTACCCAGCGGTGATCGCGGCGTCGGCCAGCGTGACCGCGGCCCCCGAGCCGTTGCCACCCCCACCGAACGTCTGTGCGGAGAACTGCAGGTCGCCGAGGCCCAACGCGGCGCTGAGCCGTACCGGCTCGTCGCGGTCCATGTACGACACCAGCCCGTCGACGTCGGCCAGTGCGAGCCCGGCGTCGGCGACGGCGTTCTTGATCGCGTCGCAGGCCAGTTGGAACTCGCTGATCGGTGCGCCGCCGCGCTTGTAGTACGTCGACTCCCCGACACCCACGACGACGGCTGCTCCATGCATCGGCCGCCACCATAAGACGGACGGCGGATCGGCGACCGGTCGGGTCAGGCTCCGCGGACGCGAGCACCCGACGCTGGGCCCGGAGCTGCTCAGGAACCGGCCCGATCCGGTGCCAACGTACGGTGTCAGCGTCGGGAGCTCACCCCGGCGCGGCGCGGCCGACGAGGCTGCGAGCCTCGTGAGCGATCTGGATGTCTTCGCGCGCGGTGATGACCAACGTTCGTACGGGTGCGCCGGATCCGGAGAGGTCCGCGTCACCAGCGACCGACGCGTCGAGGTGCGCGTCGACGGCGACCCCGAGGAAGGCCAGACGATCGGCGGCGCGACGGCGCACGACCGACGAGTGCTCGCCGACGCCGCCGGTGAAGACGAGGACGTCGATGCCCGCCGCCGACGCGGCCATGGCCGCGATGCCACCGACGAGCCGGTGCACGTACACGTCGAGCGCGAGCTGGGCGCGCTCGTCGCCCCGGCTCACTGCCGCCTCCACCTCGCGCATGTCGGCGGTCCCGGCGATGGCGAGCAGCCCCGAGCGCTGCTCCAAGGCCGTGGCGATCTCGCGCGACGCGAGGTGCTCGTGATCCTCGAGCCAGAGGATCAGGCCCGGGTCCACCGTGCCCGAGCGGGTCGCCATCACGAGCCCTTCGAGCGGCGTGAAGCCCATCGTCGTGTCCACGCTGCGCCCGTCGACGATCGCGGTGACCGAGGCGCCTGCACCGAGGTGGCACGAGACGATGCGCAAGCCTGCCGTCGGGCGCCCGGTGAGCTGTGCGGCGCGCCGCGCTGCGTACGCGTGCGACAGCCCATGGAACCCGTACCGGCGGATGTCCCAACGCTGCGTCCACTCACGCGGGATCGCGTACGTGGACGCTGCCGGCGGGATCGTGGCGTGGAACGCGGTGTCGAAGCTGGCGGTCGCGTCCACGTGCGGGAGGCGGGCCGTGACGGCGTCGAGCGCCGCCAAGGACTTCGGTTGGTGCAGCGGGGCGAGATCGGTCAGCGCATCCAGCTCGGCACGCACGGACGCGTCGATCCGCACCGGCCCGCGGAACGAGCGCCCACCATGGACGATGCGGTGTCCGACCAGGTCCGGCTCACCCCAGTCGCCGAGCACTTCGTCGAGACGGGCCGTGTCGAAGCCGTCCACGTTCGCGGGGAGCACGGCGCTGTGCACGATCACGTCCTGGTCGTCGAGGACGCTCAGCTTCACGCTCGACGATCCGGCGTTGACGACCAGGATCTGCATCCGTCAGCGGGCTTCCGACCAGGTCCAACCGGAGATCGCCGGATCGTCGTCACCGTGCTCGCGCGTGTACCGGCGCGCCGCGAGCCGTGCGTCGCTCATCTGCTGGCGCAGGGTGGCCGCGTTGCTCCCGAGCGCCGGCACGCGGTCGATGACGTCCATCACCAGGTGGAACCGGTCGAGATCGTTGAGCATGACCATGTCGAACGGCGTCGTCGTCGTGCCCTCCTCCTTGTAGCCGCGCACGTGGATGTTCTGGTGGCCGTTGCGGCGGTAGGTGAGCCGGTGGATCAACGTCGGGTAGCCGTGGTAGGCGAAGATCACCGGCTTGTCGACGGTGAACAGCGCGTCGAACTCGTCGTCGGACATCCCGTGCGGGTGCTCGGATTCCGGCTCGAGCCGCATCAGGTCGACGACGTTGATCACCCGCACCTTCACGTCCGGGAGGTGGGTGCGCAACAGGTCGGCGGCCGCCAGCGTCTCCAGCGTGGGCACGTCGCCGGCGCAGGCGAGCACGACATCGGGCGCGCCGGTGGTGTTGCTGGCCCACGGCCAGATCCCCAGACCGCGCGTGCAGTGGGCGACGGCTTCGTCCATCGTCAGGTAGGTGAGCGCAGGCTGCTTGCCGGCGACGATCACGTTGACGTAGTGGCGACTGCGCAGGCAGTGGTCCGCGACCGACAGCAACGTGTTCGTGTCGGGCGGCAGGTAGACGCGGACGATCTCGGCCTTCTTGTTGATCACGTGGTCGATGAACCCCGGATCCTGGTGGGAGAAGCCGTTGTGGTCCTGGCGCCAGACGTGCGAGGAGAGCAGGTAGTTGAGCGAGGCGATCGGCGCGCGCCACGGGATCCGACGGGTCGTCTTCAGCCACTTCGCGTGCTGGTTGAACATCGAGTCGATGATGTGGATGAACGCCTCGTAGCAGTTGAACAGCCCGTGGCGACCGGTGAGCAGGTAGCCCTCCAACCATCCCTCGCACTGATGCTCGGAGAGCACCTCCATCACCCGGCCGTCCGCGGCGAGGCTCTCGTCGCCATCGATCGTCGTTGCATCCCACGCACGGCCGGTCTGCTCGAACACCGCCTGCAGCCGGTTCGATGCCGTCT
>JAODBQ010000605.1 GCA_025464045.1 Ilumatobacteraceae bacterium | reverse complement strand
CACCCCCGGCGCGGCGACGTCCGCATTGGTGTGCGCGGCGTACAGCCCGCAGCCGGACCGGACCAGCCGGTGCACGACCCGCCCCTTGGAAGAGGTCGCCGGGACCCCGTTCACCGGGCGCAGGAACAACGGGTGGTGCGTGAGCAGGAGGTCCGCGTGCCAGGCGACCGCCTCGTCGACGACGGCCTCGACGGGGTCGACGGCGAGGAGCACGCGGCGCACCGGCGCCGACGGGTCGCGCTCGGTCTCGTCGCGCCACACCGGCTGACCACCGGTGACATCGCGCGTCACCGGGACGGGCTGCGACGGGTCGCGCTCGACGCCGCCGGTCGGGTCGTCGTCGCTCCACACCGGTGACTCGCTCGAGAACGAGGACCACACGTCGAGGTCATCGGTGGGGTCCGGTGACGGCGTGTTGCTGAGCACCCTCGGGATCTCTCCGGTCGGTGGTTCGGTCCAGTGCGGCAACGATCCGGTGTCGGCGTCGCCGAACGACAGGTCGCCCGGACGCACCTCGGTGGTCGGCACGTCGCCGAACAGAGGTGGTCCGAAATCCTCGTCATCTTCGGGACGCTCACGGCGCCAGCCATCGTCACTCATCCGGTTCCTCTCCTGCCTCGGTTTCGGGCACGGGGCCGCTCAGATCTCGAGCAGCTCCTGCTCCTTGCGGCCGAACGCCTTGTCGATCAGCTCCACGTGATCGTGGGTGACCTTCTCCAGCTCCTTCTCCGCCCGTTCCAGCTCGTCGGCAGAGATCTCGCCCACCTTCTCCGCAGCTTCCATCTGCTTGCGCGCGTCCCGGCGGATGTTGCGCACGGCGATGCGGCCGTCTTCCGCCATGTTCTTGACGACGCGCACGTAGTTGCGGCGACGCTCCTCGGTGAGCGGCGGGAAGTTGAGGCGGATCACCACGCCGTCGCTGTTCGGGTTGACCCCGAGATCGCTGTCGCGGATGGCCTTCTCGACCGCCGCCATCGTCGAGCGATCATGCGGCTTGACGATCAGCTGACGAGCTTCGGGCACTTGGAAACCGGCGAGCTGCTGGAGCGGAACCGTGGAGCCGTAGTACTCGACGAGCAGCTTCTCCACCAGCGCAGGCGTCGCCCGGCCCGTGCGGACGGTGGTGAACTGATCCTGCACATGAGCGACCGCCTTCTCCATCTTCTCCATGGCGTCGAGGAGCGTTTCTTCGGTCACCCGGCCAGCGTATCGACCGTATGGGTGACGAACCGCGCATGGAGGAGCGTGGGACGCAGCGCCCGCTCAGGCGTCGCGCACCATCGTGCCGACCTTGTCGCCACTCAGGATGGCGTGCAGCGCGCCGGGGGCGGACATGTCGAACACGACGATCGGGATCTGGTTGTCGCGACAGAACGCGATGGCCGTTGCATCCATCACCTTGAGGTCCTTGGTCATCACGTCGATGTAGCTGATCTCGTCGTACTTCGTGGCCGTCGGATCGAGGCGCGGATCAGCGCTGTAGACCCCGTCGACGCCGGAGTGCGTGCCCTTCAGCAACGCGTCGGCGTCCATCTCCGCGGCGCGCAGCGCAGCCGCCGTGTCGGTGGTGAAGAACGGGTTGCCGGTCCCCGCGGCAAAGATGACGACGCGTCCCTTCTCGAGGTGGCGCATGGCCCGCCTGCGGATGTACGGCTCGGCGATGCGCGGCATCTCGATCGCGCTCTGCACGCGCGTGTCCTGGCCGACGCGCTCCAGCGCGTCCTGCAGGGCCAACGCGTTCATGACCGTGCCCAACATGCCGATGTGGTCCGACTGGGTGGCGTCCATGCCGCTCATCGCACCCGTGCGTCCACGCCAGAAGTTGCCGCCACCGACGACGATGATGACGTCGGTGCCGCGGGCCCGCACCGCAGCGATCTCCAATGCGGTGGCTTCGAGCGTGGCCGCATCGAGGCCGGACCCAGTTGGTCCGGCCAATGCCTCCCCCGATGGCTTGAAGACGATTCGCTTCCATCGGGGTTCGACCATCAGTTCAGCCGATCTCGACTTGAGCGAACGTGATGATCTTCGCCGAGCCGATGTACTGCTTCACGGTCTGCTTGTCGTCCTTGGCGTACGGCTGGTCGAGGAGGGCGACGTCCTTGAAGAAGCCGCCCAGGCGACCTTCGACGATCTTCGGGAGCGCCGCTTCCGGCTTGCCCTCGTTGCGGCTGAGGGCCTCGAGCGTCTGGCGCTCGTGCTCGACCACGTCGGCCGGCACGTCCTCACGGGCGAGGTACTTGGGCCGGGCGAAGGCGATGTGCACGGCGATGTCGTGGGCGAGCTCCGGCGTGGCACCCTCCATCTCGACCAGCACGGCGTTGACGCCGCGCCCGCCCTGGATGTGGAGGTAGCTGTCGAGCGTGTTGCCGGGAGCGGCTTCGATGCGCACGACCTCGCCGAGCTCGATCTTCTCCTTCAGCGTGATCTTCAGGTCGTCGAGCTCCTTGGAGCGCTCGGCGACCGCGTCGACGCCGCTCGCGGCGACGAGCTTGGCGAGCGTGTCCGCCTCGGCCTTGAACTGGTCCGAGGCGGCGACGAAGTCGGTCTCCGACTTGAGCTTGACGATCGCGCCGACGTTGCCGTCGATCACCAGCGACACGAGGCCCTGGTTGTTGTCGCGATCGTCGCGCTTGGCGCTCGCGGCAAGGCCCTTCTCGCGCAGCCACTGCTTCGATGCTTCCATCTCGCCGTCGTTGGCCTCCAGGGCCCTCTTGGCGTCCATCATCCCTGCGCCAGTGGCCTGGCGCAGCGCCTGTACGTCCTTTGCGGTGAATGCCATGTCGTTCAGCTCTCGGTGCTCACAGTGGTGTCGGGGGATTCGGTGTCGGGGGATTCGGTGTCGCTGGTCTCGGCGACAGCCTCGGGCGTCTGCTCGGCGACCGGCGCGGCAGGCACCGTGTCGGTGGCAGCGACCTCGGGGCCCGGTGCCGCGGCATCGGCGGCGGCCGCGACAGGAACCGGGGCGTTCTCGGTGGGAGCGGCGGCGGCAGGGGCGG
>JAODBQ010000577.1 GCA_025464045.1 Ilumatobacteraceae bacterium | reverse complement strand
TGTGCCGGATGTGGCTCACAGCGCGCCCACCTTGTCTGCTGCCTGTGGGTGTGGGCGCGTCGTGTGCCGGATGTGGCTCACAGCGCGCCCACCTTGCCTGTTGCCTGTTGCCTGTTGCCTGTGGGCGCGTCGTGTGTCGGATGTGGCTCACAGCGCGCCCACCTTGCCTGCTGCGCATCTCGGACGTCAGTCGGCGATGGCGAGCTCCAGCTCGGCGGTGGGGGCGAGCTCGTCGGCGGCGTCGAGGTGGGTGGCGAGCGCCCGCTGGCGGCTGGGGATCCAGATCGCGCTGAAGATCGCCGCGGCGATCAGCAGGCCGGCGGCCACCCACATCGACAACCGCCAACCGTCCACGAACGCCGAGCGCGCCGCCTCGATGACGCCCGGACCGCGGTCGCCGAGCTGCGGAGCGACGCTGAACGCACCGCCGATGCCCTCCTTGACCGTGGCTGCGGCATCGGTCGGCAGACCGACCGTCGCCGAGACGATGTTCGACGAGTAGCCGGCGCTGAGGAGGCTGCCCATCAGCGCGACGCCGAGTGCCCCGCCGAACTCGCGCACCGTGTCGTTCAGTGCGGACGCCACGCCCTGGTGCTCCGCCGGGAGCGACGCGGTGATCGCCGTCGTCCCTGGGCTCATCGACAGTCCGACGCCGAGACCCATGACCAGCAGACCGGGCAGGATCGGCAGGTACCCGCCGTCGACGGTGCTGAAGATGCCGAGCATCGCCAGACCGGCGGCGATGCACAGGCTGCCGGCGGTGAGCATCGTGCGCAGCCCGAACCGCTGCGACAGCGACGGCGCGACGGTCGACAGCGGCATCATCATCGCCGCCATCGGCAGCAGCGCCACCGAGGCCCGCAGCGCCGAGTAGCCGAGCACGGCCTGCATGAACTGCACGACGGCGAGGAACAGTCCGGTGAGCACGGCGAAGGTGACGAGCAGCGACACCGAACCGCCCGCCAGCGAGCGGTTGGAGAAGACCCGCAGGTCGATCAGCGGACGTTCCTGGCGCAGCTCCCAGCGGACGAACGCCGCCGCGGCGAGGACCCCGACGAGGAGCCCGGCGACGGCGAGGCTGGAACCCCAGCCGTGCTCCGGGCCTTCGTGGATGCCGAGCACCAGCCCGCCGACCCCGAGCGCCGACAGGATCGAACCGCCCGTGTCGAACCGCCCTTCGACGTGCTCACGGGAGTGGGGGACGAACCGGAACGTCATCACGCCCGCCAGGGCGGCCAGTGCGATCGGACCAGCGAACAACCACGGCCAGGTGAAGTTGTCGACCAGGATCGCCGACGAGATCAGGCCGAGGATGCCGCCGGCACCGGCGACGCCCGCCCAGATGCCGACCGCTCGGCCACGCTCCTCCTCGGGGAAGCTGGAGGTGATCACCGACAGCGTGACGGGCATGATCATCGCCGCACCGACACCCCCGAGCACCCGGAACGCGATCAGTTGCATCGGGCTGCTGGCGATGGACGCCAGGAGGTTGGCGACGGTGAACACGCCGAGGCCGGCGATGAGGATGTGCTTGCGACCCCAGCGGTCGCCGATCGCGCCGACCGGCAGCAGCAGTGCCGCCAGGGCGATCGTGTAGCCGTTGATCACCCAGAGCAGCTGGCTCTGCGTGGCTCCGATGTCGGCGGCGAGCTGTTGCTGGGCGACGTTCAGTCCGGAGACGGAGGCGATCACGGCGATCAGGGCGACGCACATCGCGACGAGGATCATCGTGCGCCGTCGGGGGTCGGCGACGCCCTCGGCGTCGGCCGGCGGGCGGTTGCCGATCGTCGTGGCGATCGGTTCGGGTGGGGTGCGAACCATCGGAGCAGTCCTCCTGTGACGAGTGAGCGATACGAGACCGTCTCGTTCGATTGGTACGAGACGGTATCGTACTGTTCGTGACCGACAACTCGCCAGGGCCGATGAGGAGACAGGAGTCACCGGGTACGTTGAGCGAGATGAACACGCGTGTGGCGCGCACCCATGCCGCGGTCATGGACGCGGCGATCGAGCTGCTCCTCGAGGGCGGCCCGGACGCGCTCACCGTCGACGGCGTGGTCGCCCGTTCCGGCGTCGCCAAGTCCACCGTGTACCGCCACTGGGCGACGCGCGACGACCTCGTCGCCGACGTCTTCGAACACCTCGCCCCGCAGCTCGATCCGCCGGATCCGTCACTCGACTTCGACGAGAGCTTGCGCACGCTCGTGCAACGGCTGGCCGACATCCTCGCCGACGATCACTGGCGTCGAGTGCTGCCCGCGTTGATGATGCTGAAGATGCACCACGGTGACGTCGCCCAGATCGAGGAGCGGATCAGCAGCGAGCAGATCGACGTCTGCGGCGACGTGCTCCGCCGGGGCATGGCCGAAGGCCGGATCGCCGCCGATGCGGACGTCCAGACCCTGCTCGCGCTGCTCACCGGTCCGCTGCTGATGGCCGGGTTGACCAGCGTCGTCCCGATCGACAAGGTCTTCGTCGACCGCGTCGTCGATCACTTCCTCGCCGGCGCCCGCCCCCGCACGACGGACTGAGGACCCGATCCCGGCGGTTCGGCCACGCGCCACACCGGAGCATCACCCCTCCACCACGCCCGTGCTCGAGGTTCGGGGGTTCACGTGAGCGCACGAACGTCCAGCAGGTTGGTGCGCTCACGCAACTCGTCGACGGGAGCACCGAGCCGGCTCGTTGGGCTCTGTCTGGGCAACGTCTCACGCTGATGGAGCGCGCGTGACTCGCCAGTGCGTCGGGGCGCGTCAGTGGATGGTGCGGATCAGGCCGAACTCGACGAGGCCCGGGCGGTGGTACTCGAGCGCATGGAACACCCGCCGGCCATGTCGCTCGGTCGCGATCTGCTCCAGGCGCAGCACGGCTCGGCCCGGCTCGTACTCGAGCAGCTCGGCCGTCGGACCGTCGACCTCCACGGCCGTCGGGTACGTGCACATCCAGTCGGCGCGGCCGGCTCCGTACTCCGTCGCGAGGTGGAGCACCGCGTCGGCCGCGGCGTCGATCGACGCCTCGCCCGAGGCACGTCGCGAGAGCGGGACGTGGTCGAAGGCGACGACCGCGACGACGCCGTCCGCACGCCAGCGCTTCACCGTGCGCAGCAGCCGGGTGCCGGCCTCCAACCCCAGGGTCGCCGCCTCCGACTCGCCCGCCGCGATCACCTCGGCGCTGATCACCTCGGTCGTCACCTCGAAGCCGACGGACGCGAGCCGGTCGGAGAAGTCGGCGGCGCGGTCCATCCGCACCGGGATCTCCAGCGCCGCGGGGTTGGGGAAGGTGCCCGCGCCGTGCAGGCGACGAACGAGTCCGTCGGCCTCCATCCGGATCAGTGCCTCGCGGATCGCCGGGCGACTGGTCCCGAGCGTCTCGGCCAGTGCCTCCTCGCTGGGGAGCGCCTGCCCGAGCTCGACGACCTCGCGCCAGATCGGGAGCAGGTTCGACTCCACCGAGTTGCCGTTCGACACTAGCGGGGAGGCTACGCCCGGACGGACGTTCACCACGGCTCGGGCTCCTCGGTGGCGACGTCGCTCGGCGCGCCGTTGGCACCGCCACGGGGCGCGAGCGGCTTTGGTCGGCCGTCGCCGATCAGGCCGTCGCCGATCCGCCAGCCGGCGGTCTCCGTGCCCGTGTCCTGGCTCCGGAGGCACTGCGGTGCGACGTCACGGGTCGGGAACCTAGGACGACCTCGCGTCGACCGTGTGACGTCGCAGAGAACGCCGCATGCCGTTGCCACGGGCACGGCGGTGGCCCCGAGTCCGCACGGCGACGCGCAGCACGAACGGCAGGTGGTCGCTCCCGCACGCCTCCAGGTTCTGCAGCTCCACCGGATGCATGTCGGCGTTGACGAGCGCGTGGTCGAGCCGGACCACCGCACCGATCGACCCGAACACGCCGTCCGGGCGGAGCTTCCACGACGGCTCGAGGCCCTTGCCGAGGGCGTCGATCGCGTCGCTGAGGCCGAGCGCCAGCAGCTCGTCGAACTCGGGCCGGTAGCGCGTGGTGTTGAGGTCGCCGGCGATGATCAGCGGCCCCGACAACGTCGGCACGAACTCCTGGAGCACCTCGATCTGTTGCTTCCAGGTGACGTGGCCGCCGGGGTCGAGCGTGGCCATCGGGTTGGCCGCGACGACGAGCGTCGGGGTGCCGTCGACCTCGATGTCGGCGATCGCGACGCGCAACGGGCCGACGCGTGTCATCAGCGAACGCGGCCCCAGCGGCCGGCGGGACGCGATCGTGACGGCGTAGTCGCTGAAGTCGTCCGGATCGGTGACGCGGTACGGGTAGGCCTGCACCCCGCCGGCCGTGTCGAAGACCTCCATGAACGCGGGCGTCGATTCGACGATCACCGCGACGTCGCCGGCGGCCTCGACGATCTGGCGCGCCGCGTCCCGCGGCGTCTCGTTGTCGATGAACACGTTGGCGACAACGACATCGATCGTGGTCGCCCGCCGCACCCAGTGCGGCACGTCGGCGGTGACCGTCCTCGGCACGACGAGGATGAGGTGATAGAGGCACAGTCCGCCCGCGGCGATCCCGAGCAGCCAGTGGCCGGTGAGCAGCGCGGCGACCGTCACGATCCACGCCCCGATCAGGAGCAGCGGGAGGGCGTCGTAGGCGAGTGCCAGGGCAGTGCCCTCCTCGACCGAGAACGTGATCTGCAGCCGACGGGTGATCACCACCGCGAGCAGCCCGGCGCAAGTCAGCCAGCCGATCGCCGGGCCGATGGAGAAGTGGCTGCGGCCGAACTCGTCGGCGGAGCCGTCCACCAACCGGGCCACGAGGGGGATGGCGACGACGACTGCGGCGCAGACGAGCGCCGCAAGGTACGCCGGGACCGACGCGCGACGTCGTCGGGTCTGCCGCGGCGACGTGTCTCTCGCGTTCTTCAACGGATCTGCGCTCCGGGTCTCTCGTCGTGCGGCGGCGATGGCGGCGGAACGCTACCCGGCAGGGGTCGGCTTGAATCCAACGACCTGCTCGCACGCGCCGGCGGCGAGCTGCTGGAAGTCGCGGTGGTCTGGTCGCACTGGGTGCGCGATTCGGGAACGTCCAGAAGATGTCCTGTCGTTCGACGGGCAGGTGGTACAAGTCGAGGAACTCGGCTACGCGCCACGGCCATGCCGGAGCTCGTGCCGGCCGTCGACGTCCTGCGCCCGAACCGGGGTCAGCCCGTCGCTGATCCCTCGCCGCTCGCGTCCGCGGCGCCAGTGGCGCCGGTGGTCGCGCCGCTGGTGCCTCTGGTGCCGGTGTCGCCAGTTGCACCCGTGGCGGGACGGAGGCGGAGGGAGCAGGAGTTGATGCAGAACCGGTCCCGCGTCGGGCCGGAACCGTCCGGGAAGACGTGGCCGAGATGGCTGCCGCAGCAGCGGCAGCGGACCTCGGTCCGACGGATCAACATGCGGCGGTCGCCGTGCATCGTCACCGCTTCGGCGACGGCCGGCTCGGTGAAGCTCGGCCACCCGGTGCCGGAGTCGAACTTGGACTGCGAGGTGAACAGCGGCGCGTCGCAAGCCGCGCAGTGATACGTGCCGTCGTCGTGGCAGTTCCAGTACTCGCCGCTGAACGCCCGCTCGGTCCCCGATCTGCGCAGCACTCGGTACTGGGCGGGGGTCAGGTCGGCGCGCCACTCGTCGTCGCTCTTGGCGACGGCCGGGCGGCTGACGACTGCGGCGGTCGCTGCGCACCGTCGCCTGAGCATGGCGTCCAGTCTCGTCGTCGGGCGGTCCGTTCCCACCGCGCGTCCGCGTACCGCCCGTTCGGGCGTCGCTGGGGTCGATCGCTGGATCTGACAGATCGCTGCCAGACTCTTCGCAACATGAGGACGGCGGACCCGATGGACCACTTGGTGGCGCAGCTGGGGACTGCCGCGCGGCCGCTGTGGCGCGGCCGTCTGCACCAGCTCGCCCTGTTCGTCTTCCCGCCGCTGTTCCTGTGCCTGTTCCTGGTCGCTCGCGACACGCAGGCGAAGGTGGTGGCGGTGGTCTACGCACTCGGCATCTGCTCGATGCTCGCCGCTTCGGCGACGTACCACCGTTGGGTGCACGGCGCACGGGCACGGGCCTCATGGCAGCGCGCCGACCACGCGATGATCTTCGCCGCCATCGCCGGTTCGTTCACCCCGGTCTGCGTGCTCGCGGTCCCGCACCGGTGGGGCCTGCCGATGCTCGTCCTGATGTGGTGCGCGGCGACGCTC
>JAODBQ010000509.1 GCA_025464045.1 Ilumatobacteraceae bacterium | reverse complement strand
TGGTCTCCTCCGCTTCGGTGGACGTGGGGGGATCGCCTGTCTGATGACGGCGGCGACGCTCTCCCCGGCAGCCGACATGGGCGCCGTGGAACGCAAGGTGCGCGTCCGCGAAGTCCGTGTCGACGAGGTGCTGCGCGGCCCCCGCGAAGAAGTCCCGTGTGCCCGCGACGATGTCGTCGGCCGCCCCGAAGACCAACGGCACCAACCCTTCTCGTCAACGTGTCGTGGCATTGGACATCGGCCGAGATGTTCGGGAAATCGCACAAGCGCGACCGCGATCCTGCCGATGAAGAGACTGATCAGGAATGCATCGAACGACAGAATCGTGGACAACATGGTGGCCCAAGGGCTCCTCCCGGGACTCGGCACCCCCATGATCGACGCGTCCTGAACGGCTGTCGCCGCGGTTGGACCACCCACGTCCGCGCCCCGCACGACGCCGGCGAGACGTTGATCGAGATCCTCTTCACGGTCGTGATCGTCGGGCTGACCTTCGCCGCGCTGTTCACGAGCCTCGCCACCGCAGGCAGCGCGGGCAACGTCGGGCGGACCACGGTGCAGGCGGACGTCGTGATGCGCAACTTCGCCGAGGCGACCAAAGCGGCAGCGCAGGGCTGCGTGTACCCCGGCACGTACAACGTCGTCTACCCGGTGCCACTGCCGAGCGGGTTCGTCGTCTCGGTGTCCGGCGACGGAGCCGGGACAGGAGCCGGCGTGGCAAGTGCGTGCCCGCCGGTGGACGTTCCGCAGCTCTTGACGCTCAAGGTCACGATGCCCGTGGGAGCGCCGGTGACCATGCAGATCAAGGTGAGCACACCGTGAGGCGGGATGGACGGCCGGCGCACGCGGACTCCGGAGCGTCGCTGATCCTGTGCATCGGGTTCGTCCTCATGATCGGCGCGATCTGCGCGGGGCTGGTGGGGCTCGCCACGAGCGGCCTCAACAACAGAACCACGCTGCAACGCGTCCGCGATCGCCAGTACGCGGCCGACGGCGCGATCGAGCAGGCCATCGCGCTGGTGCGGCCACTGTCCTGCTCGGCCTCGAACGCGTTCATCGTCGACGCGTCGTTGAACGGCGTCGCCATCCGGGTGGACTGGGTCAACGCGTGCGGTGTGGTGCAGAGCAGCTCCGACGGGACCGTCGTCGCACAGCGCAACGTCGTCTTCTCCGCGTGCGAGAGCACGGGCGCAGCGTGCAGCGCCGCGAACGTCATCATCCGCGCGGAGGTCAACTTCCAGCAGGCCGGCACGGGTGGCGTCACCAAGACCTACGTGCAGTCGTGGAGCGTCAACCAGTGAGCGTCCACCGGCGGAGCACCGCCGCGGCCGAGGAGCAGCGCGCCGACAAGGGGTTCACGCTCATCGAGGTGATGATCGCGGTGGTGCTCCTGACCGTCATCACCGGGGCGATCGCCGCGGCCATGATCACCGCACTCAACGTGGCCAGCTCCACCACGGCACAGGTCGCCGACTCGACCGACGCCGGAGTGATCTCCGCGTACCTCCTGCGCGACGCCCAGTCAGCCGGAGCCACCGACCCCGCGACCGGGCTGCGCAGCACCACGTTCGGGCGGCTCGGCGTCACCACTGACACGACAGCCGCGACCTTGACCGGGTGCGCGCAGCCCGCGGCCTTCGTGGCCAGGTTCAGTTGGATCGATCCGATCGAACGGACGTCGCCGGTGGTCGTCTACTACGCGCTCGACAGCACCAAGGGGCAGCTCACCCGGCGGATCTGCCGGAGCCAGACGACCGTCGACCTCGTGGTCGGCAACCACCTCACGTCAGCGGTCGCGACCTGCGACACGACGTGCGCGCTCAGTCCGGCGTCGGTCTCACTCGCGCTGACCGGCTCCGGTGCGCGGGCGCCGTTCGCGTACACGTTGCGGGCGTCGATCCGCAGCGATGCGCAGGCGCCGCCGACGGGGGGCAACTCGTCGCCGGTGCCGCTACTCGCGCTCGGCGGCGGCGCCGCGGTGGCGTGCCCGAACCTGACCCTGTCCGGAACCGGTCCGATCAAGGTGATCGGCAACGCGTTCGTCGACTCCTCGTGCGGTGCGACGCCGATCGCGGGGGCGCAGGGGGTGTTGCGACCGACGGGCACGACAGCGTCGATCGCCGGCATCAACGACCCGTTCAGCGGTCGGACACCTCCGCCCGACACGTGCGCGAGCGGCAGCAGCACCGTCACCGGCCAGGGCACGGACACCTTGACCCAGTACGCCGCGAACGTCTCGATCGTCGCCGACACCGTCTTCCAGCCAGGCCGGTACGTGTTCTGCAACGGTCTCGCGCTCACGGCCGGCAAGATCACCGGGACCGACGTCCTGCTCTACGTCAAGGCCGGAACGATCACCGTCGGCGCCGCGGCCACGGTCGACATGGCGGGCCGCGCGAGCGGTGCCGACACGAACCTGCTGATCTGGGTCGCCGGACCCGACCAGACGATCCAGGTCGACGCCGGAACGCGCGTCAGCAGCCTGCGCGGCGTGATCTACGCGCCGACGTCGACGCTGCAGCTGTCGAGCACGAACGCGGCGAACGTCGGTGGGGTCGTCGTGGAGAACATGACGATCACCGGTGCCGGCCAGGCTCGCCTCGGCCTGCCACTTCCGCTGACGGCGATCGCCCCGGCGACGATCCCGAGCGGTGAGGTCGGCGTGGTGTCGGCATCGACCGCGTTCAGCGCTGCGGGTGGCGTGGCGCCCTACGGCAACTGGTCGGCGGCCGGACTCCCGGCGGGCATGTCGATCGACGCGACGGGCACGCTGTCGGGAACGCCCACTGCGTCGGGCACGTTCAACGTCACCGTCGCGGTGTTCGATGCCACCGCGCAGGCGACGTCGATGGACTACACGCTGTCGATCAGGCCACGGCCGACGGTCACTGGGCCGGCGCCGGCGAACGGCCAGATCGGCGTCGCCTACGCACCGACGACCCAGACCGCCAGCGGTGGCACGACACCATACGCGTGGTCGGCGACAGGGCTCCCGGCCGGTGTGTCGATCGGCGCGGCCACGGGGACGATCGCCGGAGCGCCGACCGAGTCGGGCACCTTCACCGTCATCGTGACGGTGACCGACGCGGTGGGCGCCACCGCGACGAGGAGCTCCACCGTCACGATCAACGCAGTGCCGAGCATCTCCGGCCCGGCGGTGCTGCCCGTCGGCCAGCTCGGCGCGCCGTACCGACCGACCACGGTGACAGCCGCCGGCGGCACGGCGCCCTACCGCTGGTCGGCCACCGGCCTGCCGTCGGGGTTGTCGATCGACGCGTCGACCGGCGTGCTCGCGGGAGCACCGACGATCGCGGGCACGTTCACGGCGGTCGTGACGGTGACGGACGCAGTTGGCGCGACGGCCACGGCGACCTTCACGATCACCATCAACGCGACGCCCAGCATCGCCGGGCCGGCCACGCTGCCGAACGGACAGGTCGCGATCGCCTACGCGTCGACCACCGTCACGGTCAACGACGGCACGGCGCCGTTCTCCTGGATGGCGACCGGCCTGCCGGCTGGGCTGACGATCAACGCCTCGACGGGCACGGTGGCTGGAACGCCGACCGCCTCGGGCACGTTCACCATCGCCGTCAGCGCGACCGACGCGGTCGGCGCGACCGCGACCAAGGGCTACACGATCGCGATCAACGCCGCGCCCACGGTCTCGGCGCCGGCGGCGCTGCCCGCAGGGCAGATCAACGTGGCCTACGCGTCGACGAACGTGACGGGCAGCGGCGGTACCACGCCCTATGCGTGGACGGCCACGGGTCTGCCGGCAGGCCTGTCGATCACCATTGGCGGGGCGGTCTCGGGGACGGCGACGGCATCGGGCGCGTTCACCGTCGTCGCCACGCTGACCGACGCCGTCGGCGCGACCGCGACCAAGAGCTACACCCTGACGATCAAGGTCGCACCCTCCGTCGCCGCGCCGGCGACGCTGCCCGCCGGGCAGGTCAACGTGGCTTTCACCGCGACGACCGTGACGGGCAGCGGCGGCACGACCCCGTACCTGTGGTCGGCAACGGGGATGCCGTCCGGCATCTCGATCGCGGCGTCGTCCGGCGTGGTCTCGGGAGCTCCGACGCTCTCGGGCACGTTCACCGCGGTCGTCACCGTGACCGACGCGGTCGGCGCGACCGCGACCAAGAGCTACACCGTCACGATCAAGGCAGCGCCGACGGTGACCGGGCCCGACCTGCCCAGCGGACAGGTCAGCATCGTCTACACGGCCACGACCGAGATCGGCAGCGGCGGCACGACCGCCTACGTCTGGTCCGCGACCGGCCTGCCGACGGGGCTGACGATCGTCTCCTCGACCGGCATCGTCTCCGGCACGCCGACCGTGGCGGGCTCGTACGCCGTCGTCGTCAAGCTCACCGACGCCGTCGGCGCGACCGCGACCGCGAACTACGCGGTGACGATCAGGGCGTCACCGAGCGTCGCCACACCGGCGACCTTGCCGACCGGCCAGATCAGCCAGGTGTACTCCTCGACGACCCTGACCGGCAGCGGCGGCACGACGCCGTACTCGTGGTCGGCGACGGGGATGCCGCCGGGCGTCACGATCGCCGCATCGACCGGGGTCATCTCCGGCACGCCGACCGCGTCGGGCACCTTCACCGCAGTCCTCAAGGTGACCGACGCCGTGGCCGGCACCGGAACGAAGACCTACACCGTCACCGTCAACGCGGCACCGAGCGTCACCGCGCCGGCGGCGCTGCCCGCAGGACAGATCAACGTGGCGTACGTCGCGCCGACGGTGACCGGCAGCGGCGGCACGACGCCGTACACGTGGTCGGCGACGGCGGCGCCGACGGGCGTCACGATCGACCCGTCGACCGGCGTCATCTCCGGCACGCCGACAGCGTCGGGCGCGTTCACCGTCGTCGTCAGGGTGACCGACGCCGTGGCTGCCACGGCCACGAGGAGCTACACCCTCACCGTCAAGGCGGCACCGGCCGTCGCCGGACCGGCGACGCTGCCGTCCGGCAAGAACGGCGTCGCCTACACCTCGACGACGGTGACGGTCAGCGGCGGCACGACGCCGTACGCGTGGTCGGCGACCGGCCTGCCCGGTCTCTCCATCGCCTCGGCGACCGGCGTGATCTCCGGGACGCCGAACGCGACCGGGTCGTTCACCGTCGTGGTGTCCGTGGTCGACGCCAACGCCCAGTCGGCGTCGAGGACCTACACCCTGGCCATCGCCGACCCGGTGCCCGTCGCCGTCGCGAACAGCTACACCCTCAACGAGGACACGACGCTCACCGTTGCCGCCGCCGGCGTCCTCGCCAACGACACGGATCCGCGGGGTCTCCCGCTCACCGCCGTCCTCGTGTCCGGCGTGGCCAACGGGGCGCTGACGTTCAACGCCGACGGCGGGTTCACGTACGTGCCCCGCCCGACCTTCAACGGCGCCGCGTCCTTCACGTACAAGGCCAACGACGGCTCCTTCGATTCGGCCGTCGTCACCGTCTCGCTCACCGTGACGGCCATCGACGACGCGCCGGTGAACAGCGTGCCCGGCCCGCAGCAGACGCCGAAGAACACGAACCTCGTGTTCTCCAGCACGAATCGCAACCTGATCTCGATCAGCGACATCGACGCGGCCGCGTCCCTCGTCCAGGTGAAGCTCAACGCGACGAACGGCACCGTCACCCTGCCGGTCGTCACCGGGCTGACGTTCACGGTCGGCGACGGCACCACCGATGCGACGATGACGTTCACCGGCACGATCGCCAACGTCAACCTCCGCCTGGGCGGGCTGGTGTTCGCCCCGACCACCGACTTCAACGGCGAGGCGACGCTGCAGATCGTCACCAACGACCAGGGCTTCACGGGCACCGGCGGACCGTTGAGCGACACCGATTCCGTCACCGTCACCGTCAACGCACGCGGGATCTTCACCGACAACGTGGACATCGGGGCTCCCGGCGTCGCGGGGTCCAGCTCGTACTCCGCTTCCACCTACACCGTGGCCGGTGGCGGTGCCGACATCTCCGGCACCGGCGACCAGTTCCAGTACCTGTACCGCGCGATCACCGGCGATGGCCGCCTGACCGCCCGGCTCGCCTCCCAGACGGGCACCGACACCCGCGCCAGGGCGGGCGTGATGTTCCGCGAATCGACGGCCGCGGGGAGCAGCCACGGCACGTTCGACATCACGTCCGCGAGCGGTTGGGAGTTCCTCTCCCGTCCGGGCAACGGGCTGACGACGAACTCGTTGCAGGGCACCGGGATCGCCGCGCCGTACTGGATGCGGCTGACCCGCGTCGGCAACAGCATCACGGCCGAGTGGTCCGCCAACGGGACCGCCTGGACCGCGCTCGCGCAGGGGCCACAGACGGTCGCCATGGCATCGACGATCGACGTCGGTCTCGCCGTCAACGCGCACAACAACGCCAGTCTGAACACGGCCGTCT
>JAODBQ010000496.1 GCA_025464045.1 Ilumatobacteraceae bacterium | reverse complement strand
GGTCCGGCGATCAGCGTCCGGTCGAGATCGAAGATCGCGGCCGCCCGTGGGCCGCTCTTGCGCTTGGGCTCGGTCATCGTCGTCTCCCGTTGCTCGAGTTCTTCTTCTGACTCGTGCTCGCCTCCGCGTTGCCCGTCGCGCGGCTGCGCGTCGCCGGGCCGCGCGTCGCACCGACGGCGTCGCGCAGCTCGGCGAGCTCGATGGACATCCGCTCGACCATCGAGGCGAGGTCGACGAGGGTGTCGCGGCAGGAGAGTGCGCCGACGCCGATCGCGCCGTGGCTCGACTGCAGGCCGATGTGCAGCGGCGACAGCTCGTTGATGGTGAGCACGGGATGGTTCGCCTCCAGCGGGCGGCCGGCGAGGAAGACCTGCTCGCGCGAGCCCGGCACGTTGGTGATCGCCAGGTTGACCGTCGGGCTGGCGAACGCCCGGTGCGGCAGCGCACCGACCAACCGTCCGGACAGCGCGGCGAGTGCCGGCGGGGCGAACATCGACACATCCTGCATCAACGACGCGGGCACCGCGACCCGACGCTGCTTCGCTGCCTGCAGCGCGTCGCTGGTGCGCCTCAGGCGCCGCGCGGGATCGGCGACGTTGGTCGGCAGCGGCACGACGAGACCGGCCACGTGCGCGTCGTGGTTGCCCTCTCCTCCCACGAGCATCGGCACCATCGCGACGAGTGGGGAGGTCGGCAGCTCGCGGTGGACCGCGAGCCAGTGGCGCAACGCGCCCGCACAGACCGCGACGACCACGTCGTTGACGCTGGTCCCGGCGATCCGCTTGATGGCGACGATGTCGTCGAGCGGCAGCTGGGTCATCGCGAAGCGACGGTGCGCAGTGACCGGTCCGTTCCACGAGACACGCGGCGCGCGGCCGGTGGAGTGCTCGTCGACGACCTCGCCGACGCCCTGACCGTACGACGGCGCAGGCAGCAGTCGCGCGAGTGGATCGAGGCCCGGCGTGCGGTGGATCGTCTCGACCAACGTCTCGCCGATCCCCGCCACCTGACCCCCGAACGCATGCGCGGCGCGACCGACGAGGCGGCCGGGGAAGCCGGCCGCCTGGCGGAGCTGGTCGGGAACCGCGCCGAGCAGGCGATCGACCGCGTTCGACGGCTCGTCGCGAACCGCCGGCTGGACGTGGCCTCCGTCCTCTGGACCGAGGTCGAGCAGCGCGGTCATCACCTCCGCGCCGGTGACGCCGTCGATCGCGGCCATGTGCATCTTGGCGTAGATGGCGACCCGGCCATCGGGGAGGCCGTCGATGAACCACAGCTCCCACAGCGGGCGCGATCGATCGAGCGGACGAGCGTGGGCACGCGCGATGAAGTCGGCGAGCGCGGTCGGACCGCCGGACGCCGGCAACGCGGTGTGGCGCAGGTGGAACTCGAGGTCGAAGCGCCGGTCGCGTCCCCACGACGGACGACCGAGCCCGAGCGGTACGTCGACGACCACCCGACGAGCCGAGGCGATCAACGGCAGCCGCTCCTCCAACAGCGCGCGCACGACCTCGTAGGTGAGCGGACCATCGGCGCTCGGCCCGAAGATCGACACGCTGCCGAGGTGACGCGGCTCCGCCGGCCGCTCCATGGCCAGGAACGCGGCGTCCATCGCCCGCATCCGGCTCACCTCGCGACCACCGGCGGCGGCGTGCTGGCGGCCCGTGCACGACGCCACGGACCGCGATGGGCGAACATCTTCAGCCACATCGGCGCCTCGAAGTCGCGGTGCGTGCCCGGTGGCTGGGCGAGTCGATCGGCGATCACGTACAGCGCCGCCGGGTTGTGCAGCAGCCCGATGTGGCTGCCCGGGACCTGCACGTTCTCCGCCTCCGGCGCCTCCTCGTCGATGCACGAGTGCCATGCGACGACCCCGTCGCTGCGCGAGTAGATCGCGGTCGAGGGCACCGGCAGCGGCTCGTTCATCCGCTCCAGGAACGACGACGGGATGCTCTTGATCCGGGTGCCGGTGATCGCCTCGTACATCGGCCAGACCACGTTCGACTTCAGGTCCCCGCCGAACGGGCTGCCGACCGTGATCACCCGGCGGACGTGCTCGGGCGCCTCCCGCGCCACCTCGCGGGCGTAGATCCCGCCGAGGCTGTGACCGATCAGGCTCACCTGCCCACCGGCCTCGGCGGTGACCTCGCGCAGCCGGGCCTCGGCCACCGTGCCGAGGCGGTGGAGGGCGAGGATCTCGGAGCGCCCCCAGGGGTGCACCTTGTAGCCGAGCTGGCCGAGGTAGGCGCGCATGACGGTGGTGAACGCATCACCGGCGCCGAATGGCGGGATCGCCACCACGTGATGGCCATCGCCGCGCGGCGCCCGCAGCAGGAACGGCAGTGCGGGGAACAGCGCGGCGGCCTCTAGCGGGGCGCGCGCCTCCGCGATCAAGTAGCCGAGGCCGGGGCTCTTCTCCAACGACGCGCGCGCCACGACCGCCTCGTCGACGACACCGTGGATGCGGCGGCCGTGCCGGCCGTCGTCCGTTGACGATTCCGAGAGATCCACGACGTGCCCCCAAGTCGAGTGTTGGCGACATGCTCGCACGCGACGGGACCCACCCCGGACGCGCTGACGACAGTGACCTCAGGGCCCGCGTTCGAGGCGGAGCGCGAGGACCGGGCAGGCGGCGACCGTGCGCCGCGCATGCCCGATGAGGTTGCTGCCGATCGGCTCCGGATCGATGATCGGATAGCCCCAGTCGTCGAGTCGGATGCGCTCGGGCAGCAGCTCGGCGCACACGCCTCGTCCGTCACAGACGATGATGTCGACCTTCAGCACCCGCTTGCCCGAGCTCATCGCCATGCCGTCTCCGCCGCAGGGATCCGCAGCACGGGCGGGCTGTTGACGCGGTGACAGACACCGTGGCGGGCGTGGTGCTCGACGTCGGCGGCGAAGACGCGCAGCGTGCTGCGCACGAGTCGGACCGCGCCGTCGGGGAAGGAGCAACCGCCCCGCCCGACGATCATCGCGGACCAGCGATGCAGGTCGGCGACGGTGTCTCGGTCGCCCTCGCCCGTGGCCAGTCGGCACATCGCGTCGGCGAGCGCCCGGAGGCCGTGCACGCACGGCCCGCACTGACCCGCCGATTCGCCGGCCATCCAGCGCAGCACGTTCGCCGTCTCGGTCACCGGGCACGACATCGCCGGGAGCGCGACGAGCGCGCCACACCCGACGGCGGCGCCGAGCGGTCGGAGGGCCGCGTTGGCGAGCGTGGCCCGGGCGACGTCGGTGTCGCTGATCCACGCGCCGTAGTAGCCGCCGACGAGCAGCGCCTGCAGTGGATCACGCCCGCCACCGGCGAGCGCGAGGACGTCGACGAGCGCGGTCCCGACAGCCACCTCGCAGACGCCCGGGCAGGCGACATCGCCCGACAGCGTGACCAGCATCGTGCCCGGCTCGTCCGTCGTGCCGTGATCGCGGAACCACTGCGGCCCGTGGTGCACGATCTGTGCGAGGTGCGCGTACGTCTCGACGTTGCCGACCATCGTCGGCCGGCGGTCGACACCGCGGACGAAGACGCGCTGTCGGGTTCCCGTCGGCTTCGCCTCGCCGCCGTTGATCGCGTGGACCAGCGCGCTCTCCTCGCCGGCGACGAAGCGGCTCGGCAGCTCGACGACGACGATCGGCAGGTGCCGTTCCCCGGCGTGCTCGCGCTGGGCAAGCGCCTCAACGATCGCGTGGCTGCTCCGTGACGCATGTCGATCGAGCGCGATCACGACCTCGTCGGCGCCCACCGCGGCAGCCGCCGCGAGCGCCCCGTCGAGCACGAGGTGCGGGAGGCGGGTGAGCAGCAACCGGTCCTTCGCGCACGCCGGTTCGCCCTCTGCCGCGTTGACGACGACGATCGGTCGACCAGGGTTCGCGGCGACGGTCGCCATCTTCTGCCCCGTCGGGAACCCACCGCCGCCGCGGCCGCGGAGGCCCGACGCACGCACCGCGGCGATGAGCCCCTGGTCGGCGCGGCCCGAGCTCGGCGGAGGCGCGGGCGGCGGCAACCGACTGCGGTGCGCGCCCAGATCGATCGCATCGTTGCTCGACGTGCCGAGCTGACCGAGCAGCCGGGGCAGTCGGGGCGGCCGGGGCGGCCGGGGCGGCTGGGGAGGCTGGGGCGGCTGGGGCGGCTGGGGCAGGCTCATCGAGTCGCCACCGTCGCCTGTGGCCACGACCGATCGCGCCGTGCGCGCACGGCGAAGCGCCAGCCGACGGCCGCCAGCACCGCCGCCGCGCACGCGGCATCGAGGCCGAGCATCCAGCCGAAGTGGGTGTCCGATCCCGTGCCGAGGCCGTGGATCACGGCGATCGGCCAGCACGCGTACGCCGTCCAGTGGACGAGCTTCCACGTCCGCACGCCGATGTAGCGTCGCAGCAGGCTGGTCACGACCAGCGCGAGCAGGAGGTCGGTAGCCACCGCGCCCAGCCCGAGCCAGAGCGGCCGGTACGTGCCGACGAAGGGCAGCACGGCTTCGAGCAGGCGGATCGAGACGAACGTGTCGAGGACCGACGCGAGGACGTGCACCGCGAGGAAGACGAGGATCAGCAACGACACGTTCCGGTGCAGGAGCTGCACCACCATCCGCGGCACCCGGGGTGTGCCCCACGACAACAACGTGGGGATGCCGAGGACCAGCGAGATCGTCAGGAGCACGAGGCACACCGCGCCGCTCCCCCGGGCCACGAACCACGTCACCTGCGAGGTGAGCGCGATCACCCGTCGTCCTCCGGCCAGCCGTTCAGGCGCTGGACGGGTCCGCTGACAGGGACCAGCCGGGCCGCGTGGCCGCGCTCGACCAGCCACGGCGCGGCATCGTCTCCCAGCACGATCGCTGCGGTCGAGCTGACGTTCGCGGCGACGCAGCTGAGCGCGGCGACGGTGACCGTGCGCCACGGGCCGGTCGTGCTGCGCCCCGTGCTGGGATCGATGACGTGGTGGTGGGTCTCGTCGCCACGTCGCCACGAGCGCACCGTGACCGACGAGGTCGCGAGCCCCCCGGTCCACAGCACCACGGCCTGATCGGCATCGGCGAAGGCGGTGCGATGCGAGTCGGCGACCCCGACCACCCAGCCCTCCGGCGGAGCCTCGCCCGCCACGGCGATGTCGCCACCCAGGCTGAGGAGGACCCCGCCGCCGCAGGCACGGCTCGCCCGCACCGCGGCACGGTCGGCGGCGAGGCCCTTGGCGGTCGCGCCCAGGTCGATGC
>JAODBQ010000443.1 GCA_025464045.1 Ilumatobacteraceae bacterium | reverse complement strand
GCAGGTTGCGCCACGGGACGCCCGAATCGAGGTGGTGGGCGACGTGCCAGCCGGTGTTGAACGGAACCATCCAGAACCGCGCCATCGGTCCCTGACGCACATGGTGCGTGGTGAGGCGCTCGTCGGGATCGTTCGTCATCCCACCGTGCTCGGCGACGGCGCGCAGCCGGTTGATCACGCGCCACACGGTCAGGTAGGGCAGCAACCACAGGACCGGGTACAGCCACCAGTGACCGGACGCGATCGACGCGGCGAGCAGCACGGCCTGCCACGCCATGACCTTCCAGAACGTGTGCCGCGAACGCCGGTCGGGAGAGTTCCACTGGCGCAGCTGGGCACGCAGCAGCTTCCACCCGGTGCGTCCGGTGGCGTCGCGCTCGAGCTTGCGGCGCATGCTCGCGCGGGCGATCGGGTAGCCCGCGTAGAGCGGGACGTCCGGCTCGTCGGGGCCGAACTCCTCGCGGTGGTGGGCCATGTGCACTCGGCGATAGGCGTCGGTGGAGGTGAACGACGGGTAGCCGAGGAACCAGCGGCCGACGAAATCGTTGATCCGCCGATGGCTGAACAGCAGACGATGGGCCGACTCGTGCATCAGCGACGCGAACTGCGCGTGCGCACGACCCATCAGCAGGATCGACAGCGGCACGATCCACGGCGACCAACGCACGCTGGCCCACACGATCGCCGCGACCTGCGCGTAGAGCCCGACCACCGAGATGGCGTTGCGGACCGAGGGGATCCTGCGCAGCTCCTCGCGCAGGACGGGCGTCGGGCGGCCGTCGGGACGGAGGTTCGGTGTCTCGTGGGAGGCCGGCAGCACGCTCGGCACCATGGTCTGCCCCCGCACCATGGGCTGCGCGTTCCGCACCATGTTCACGCGCCAAGTCTAACGACCCGCGGCGAGGCCGTCCCGTGGTGGACGATCCTGACCGGGAACGATCCTGACCGGGCGGAGACGTGACGCCGACCGAGCCAGATCCGACCGGCCTGCGGCGGCCAGCGGCGGCGTGTCAGGGAGCGCGGCGGCTCGTGGTCAACGGCTCGGCGCGGCCGAGCAGGTCTTCCTTCCACGAGCGAAAGCGGGTGTGCGTCGCGCCGCTCGGGCCGAACCCGTCGCCGTTGCCGTCCGGGAACAGGCGGAAGGTGTGCTGTTCGGCGAGGTCGTCCGACGCGCCGGCCCAGTACCGGGCGTCGCCGCCGGCCGCCGGTCCGGCGCGCCACAGCAGCCACCGTCCGATCCGCCGCTTGTACTCGGCCACGGGTCGGTCGGGGAGGTCGTCGCCGAGCGTCAGCAGGGGAGTGGGCGCCTCGGCCCACGCCGAGGCGACGATGTTGCGGTCGCGCGTCGGCGTCGGCGGCAGGTCGGCGGTGTGGACCGGCGTGTGATCCGCGGGTCGCCGGTCGTAGCGCAGCGCGCCACCCGCCCCGCCCGGGCCCTCGCCGCCGACCGGCCGCTCGTGCGCGGGCGGATCCTCTGCCGAGGGGTCGCTCGCCGGTCGATCGGTCGCCGGCGGTTCACCACCCACGGTCGGCCCACTCCTGAAGGTGCGGTCGCTCGTTGGCGATGGTGGTGTCGACCCCGTGTCCGGGCATCACGATCGTGCCCGGCGGCAGGGTGAACAGCTTGTGGTCGATCGACTCGAGGATCGTCGGGAAGCTGCTGCCCTCGCCCCGCGTCGCTCCCGGGCCGCCGGGGAACAGCGTGTCACCGCTGAACAGGACGGGTGCGCCCTGGATCTTGAAGCTCACCGAGCCCGGCGTGTGGCCCGGGTTGGCGATCGCTTCGAGGCGCAGCTTGCCGACCTCGATGATCTCGGCGTCGTCGATGAACACGTCGTATCCGCACGCCTTGAGCATCGGCGCGTCGGCACTGTTGATCCCCACCTCGTAGCCGGCCTCGCGGATCTGCGGCACGGCCTGGATGTGGTCCCAGTGACCGTGGGTCTCGAGCACCCGGCGGACGCCGAGCGTGGTGCACAGCTCGAGCAGCCGCTCGTGCTCGTTGGCCGCGTCGATCAGCACCGCGTCACCAGTCTCCCGGCAGCGCAGGACGAACACGTTGTTGTCGTACGACCCGACGATGACCTTGTGGATCTCCAAGCGGTTGTCGGCCCAGTGCAACGTGGTCATCACGTCCTCCTCCGTCCGGCGAGATCGCTCTCGCGCCCCTCCAGTCTCGCAGTGAACCGCCTGTGGTAGACAGCCCGGGTGCGGGAGCTGGCCCGGTCCCTCCTGCGCAGGCCGGGCCGAGCCGGCTGGATCGCGATCGCCGGCCTCGCGCTGTTCGCGTTCGTCGGCATCGGCGGTCCGCTCGTGGGTCGCGGCGCCTTCTCGGCGGCCGAACAGCTGAAGTACAGCAGCCCGTGGGTGTACGACCTGAACGTCCAGCGCACCGACGGGCAGTCGCCGCTCAGCGACACCTACAAGCATTACGAACCCGCGGCGCACGAGGCCTCGTCGCGGCTCCGCCACGGTGACCTCGCGTGGACGAGTCCGTACGAGCATGGCGGGACGATGCTCGTCGGCTGGCTCGGCGACGGGCTCGCCGATCTGATGAACCTGCCGTGGCTGATCCTGCCGACCACCTTCGCGCCCGGCTACGTGAAGCTGCTCGAGATCATCGTCGCCAGCGGGTTCACGTACCTGTTCTGCCGCCGGGTGGGGGTGGGGCGCGCCGCCGCATGGGTCGGCGGCCTCGCCTACGCCGCGTCGGGCTTCCAGATCGCGTGGACGAACTGGCCGCAAAGTCGCGTCGGCGCGCTGAGCCCGGGCTTGCTGTGGGCGGTCGAACGGTTGGTGCAACGTCGCCGGCCCAGCGACGTCGCCCTGCTCGCCGCGCTCGTCGCGTGGCACTTCGGCGCCGGCTTCCCGAGCGTCACGGTGATGACGCTGATCCTCGTCGGCGCGTACGCCGCCTTCCGGTTGGTCCAGACGAGCGGCCGCGACGTCCGGCGATTGCTCCTCGGGGCGGGCGCTGCCGGGGCAGGTGTCGCGCTCGGCATCGGGGTGATGGCGATGCAACTGATCGGGCTCGATCACGTCCTGTCGGCGAGCGACATCAGCAACCGCGCGGTGTTCCTCGGCCGGCACAGCGATCTCCACGAGCTGGCGACCGCACTCCTTCCCGGTGGGCTCGGCTTGCCCGAGCTCGGCGGGCAGACCGCGTTCGGCAACATCGTCGAGATCCAGACGTTCGTCGGCGGTGCGGTGGCGCTGATGGTGCTCGGGTTGCTCGTGCGCCGGCGGACCTCCACCGAGCTGCCCGGCGTCGCCGCGTTCTTCGCGATCGCCGCCGCGGCCTCCGTGTTCCTGCTGTTCGTCGGTGGGCCGCCGCTGGAACTGCTCCAGCGCGCCGTGCCCAAGCTCGCGGAGAACTACTTCGGGCGCTGGCGCTCCGTGCTCGGCCTGTGCGTGGCCGTGCTCGCCGCGTTCGGGGCGGACCGCTGGGCCTTGCCGGACACGCGTCGGCAAGGCCCCCGGCGCTGGAGGTGGTGGTCGGCAGCAGCTGCCGCGGTCGTCGCCACGGCCGGGTTCACGTACGCGGCCCTGACGCCCGTCGCGCCCGCGAACGTCCGCAGCTTCGATCGCAGCCTCGTCGTGCTGCTCGGCGCGTGCGCGGCAACCGTCGGCGCGCTCCTGCTGCTGCGCCACCGCCCGTCGCTCGGGATCGGTCTCGTCGCGCCGATCATCGCCCTCGAGGCGCTGGCGTTCGTGCTCCCGTACTGGCACCGCAGCCCCGACGACCTGTTCTACCCGGGGGCGTCGTTGCTCAGCGACGCCCGGCGGCTCGAAGGACCTGACCGGATCGAGGCGATCGCCGCCGTCGGTCAGGGCGCGTCCACGTGGTACCAGCTGCGCACCGCAACGGGCTACTCACCGGTGCCGCGACCGTGGGCCGACCTGTTGATCACGATCAACCCCTCGCTCGCGCCGACGACGTGGGGCACGCAGATCGCCTCGGCGGAGCAAGCGCTCGCCGAGCCAGCGCTGCTCGACCGGTTGGCCGTGCGTTACCTGCTGCTCGGGCAGCCGTTCGTCCCGAACCCGATCCCGGCCGAGTGGCGGGTGATCGAAACGTCGCCGGGCGGGGTGCTCGTCGAACGCCCGACCGCGCTGGCGCGCATCCGCTGGGCGACCGGTTCGATCGTCGTCGCCCCGTCCGCGCAGACGGAGGCGCTCGCGGCCGGGGTCGACCCGGAGATCGTCGTCCTCGACGCGCCGTCGGGTGCGGCTGAGGGTGGCGCGGGATCCGTCGGCACGATCGAGTCGATCGACGAGCGCGACAGCGACGATCGCACCTATCGCGTGCACGCCGACGGCGCCGGCTACCTCGTCGTCGCGGACGCGTACGACCGTTGGTGGGACGTCACGGTGGACGGCGAGCACGTGCCGCTGCTGCGTGCCGACCACGCGATG
>JAODBQ010000440.1 GCA_025464045.1 Ilumatobacteraceae bacterium | reverse complement strand
CCGGCCGAACAGGTGGTCGGGCACCACCTGTTGTCGCAACGAGACGGTGACGACGTTCCAGACCGTGGCGGCGAGGGCCTCGATCGCCGAGACGAGGGTGACGAACCACGTCACGGGGAACGCCCCGAAGGCGACGAGGGCGATCGCCCACACCGTCACCGAGCCGTAGAGCGCCGGCAACCTGCCGACATGGGACACGATCCGGTCGCCGACCAGCCCGCCGATGATCGAACCGATCCCGATCACCGCCAGGAGGAACCCGAACTCGCGATCGGTGATGTGCAGGCGCTCCTTGGCGAACAGCACGAACACGGCCTGCGACATCTGGAACCCGAAGTTGGACAGGCCCAGCGCGATCGCCAGTCCGCGCAGCATCCTGTTGCTCCACAGCCACCGCACGCCGACGCGCACGTCGTCGCGGAGCGACGTCGGCGGCCCGTTGCGCGGCGGTGGTCGGAACGAGCCCTGCAACGTCAGCACGAGCAGGACCGCGAACAGGAAGCTGACCGCGTCGAACGCGAACGGCAGCCAGACTGCGACCGCGAACAGCAGGCTGCCGATCGGCGTGCCGACGAAGACGTTGGCGGTCACCTCCGCCGAGTAGCGACGGCCATTGGCCTTCTCCAACAGCTCCGGCGCGACGACGGCCGGCAGGATCGCCTGCGACGCGTTGTCGAAGAACACCTCGGCCACGCCGAGCCCGAGCGCGAGGATCCACAGCATCCAGATCTCCGCGTGCCCGGCGGCGATCACCAGCGCGGCGATGCCGATCAGGATGCAACGCGCGGTGTCGGCGCGCACCAGGAGGCGGCGCCGGTCGGAGCGATCGATGATCGCGCCGATCGGCAGCGAGAGGAGCAGCCAGGGCAGGCCGGCGAACGCGCCGACCAGCGAGATCGACACCGCGCTGTGGGTGAGTCGAGCCGCCATCAGGGGGAGCGCGACGAGGAAGACGCCGTCGCCGAGGTTGGAGACCGTGCTCGCCGCCCACAGCCGCCAGTAGGCCTTGCCCAACCCACCACCCGCGCCCGACGCGTGGCGCGCCGCCGTCACGTCGGGGGCCCGCCGGCGACGAGTCGATGGCGCTCGGGCTTGCCGAGCGCGGTGCGCGGGATCTCGCCGATCAGGCGCAGCTCCTTGGGCGCCATGAACGCGGGCAGCACCTCGCGGACGCGGGCGCGCAGCCCGTCCAACGTCGGCTCGGCCGGTCCGGAGGGAACGACCCAGGCCACGACGCGCTGCCCCCACTCCGGATCGTCGACGCCCGCCACCACGACCTCGCCGATCGCGGGGTCGAGGCGCAGGGCCGCCTCGACCTGCTCGGGCCACACGTTCTCGCCGCCGGTGACGATCAGGTCGCCGCGGCGGCCAGCCACGTGCAGCCGGCCGTCCTCGCGCCATTCGCCGACATCGCCCGTGGCCAACCAGCCGTCCGCGTCGATCGGGTGGTGAAGGGCGCTGCGTCCGCGGTAGCAGCGCATCGACATCGGGCAGCGCAGCTGGATCTGACCGTCGCCGGCGAGGCGCACCTCGACCCCGTCGAGCGGCCGGCCGTCGTAGACCACGCCACTGCCGGTCTCGGTGAGGCCGTAGGTGGTCACGGTGTTGGGCGGACGGTCGCTCGGCGGTCGTGAGCCTCCGAGCACGATCACGCCGAACAGGTCGGCATCGATGCGCGCCAGCGCGGTCGCGACCAACGACACGGCGGTCGCCCCGCTGCGCGCCGCGACCTCCGCCGCGGCAGCGTCGAAGCCGTCGTGGACGATCAACCCGGTGCCGGTGACCATCGCCCGCGTGACCACTCCGAGACCACCGACGTGGGAGAGCGGCAGGCACGCCAACCACGTGTCACCCGGACCGAGCCCGAGGCGTGCCGTGGTCGCCAACGCACTCGCGCCCACCGCGTCGTGGGTGAGCACCACACCTTTGGGCCTGCCGGTCGAGCCGCTGGTCGACATGACGAGCGCGTCGCCGGCCTCGGTCTCGAGGCCGTCGTCGAGCGCGTGTGCCCCGTCGGCGTCGACGACGGCCGAGGGTCGCAGCTCGTGCAGCAGGCGCGCCCTCGCCGCGGCCGGGGCGCGGCGGTCGAGTGGCAGCGCAGCGTCGCCGGCGTCCCAGATCCGCGACAGCGCATCCACGAAGCCCAGGCCGCCGGGCAGATCGATCGCCACGACTCGGGCCACGGCGGCGACGCTATCCGCCTGGCCTACAGGTCGGTCCGCCCCGACGTGGTGAACGCCGGCTCCGAACGGGTGCTCGTGCAACGGTGGTGTGGCACAGTGCAGCCCGTGACCGCTCCGGCCCCTGCTCCGTCGACGCGCCCGTCCAACCGCTGGATCGTCGGGGCCAGGATGCGCACGCTCCCCGCGGCGGTCGTCCCGGTGGGGCTCGGCGCAGCCGTCGCCGTCGGCGGCCCGCACCCGGTCTGGTGGCGGGCCGTGCTGGCCCTCGTCGTCAGCCTGGCGCTGCAGATCGGCGTGAACTACGCCAACGACTACAGCGTCGGGGTGCGCGGCACCGACGAGGTGCGCGTCGGGCCACAGCGCATGGTGGCCGGCGGGCTGGCCAGCCCGCGAGCCGTGAAGCTCGCCGCGTTCGGCGCGTTCGGCGTCGCCGCCGTCGCCGGGTTGGTGCTCGCCGCGGCGACGTCGTGGTGGTTGCTGGTGGTCGGCGTCGCGGCGATCGCCGCGGCCTGGTTCTACACGGGCGGCCCGAAGCCCTACGGGTACCTCGGCTTCGGTGAGCTGTTCGAGTTCGTGTTCTTCGGCTTGGTCGCGACGATCGGCACCACCTTCGTCGTCGGCGAGTCGGTGCCCGCGCTGAGCTGGATCGCCGGCTGCCTGGCCGGGTGCTTGGCTTGCGCGCTGCTCGTGGTCAACAACCTGCGCGACATCCCGACGGACAAGGTCGCCGGCAAGCGCACGCTCGCGGTGCGCGTCGGCGACCGGGCGACCAGGTCGGCCTACCAAGGACTGCTCGCCGCGGCGTTCCTGCTCGTCATCGCCGCGGGCATCCAGCGGCCGCCGGCGCTGATCGGCCTCGTCGGGCTGGTCGTCGCCGTCCCACCGATCCGCGTGATCCGCCGCGGCGCCACCGGCCGCGACCTCATCGCGGTGCTCGGGGGCACGGGCCGGGTCCAGCTCGTCGTCGGTCTGCTCACCGCCCTGGGCATCGCCCTCGGTGCCTGACCCGAGCACCCGACCCGAGCACCCGACGCGAGCACCGGACGCGAGCACCCGACGCGAGCACCGATGGTGCTCGCCGTTGAGCAGCAACGGTGCTTGCGTCAGGCGCGGGCGATCTGCAGCCAGGCGCGCAGCAGGGCGAGCACCTCCGCGGGATGGCGCAGGTGCGCGGCGTGGTCGGCGTCCGCGATCGAGGCGAACGTGCCGTCGCGCACCAGTCCGGCGAGCTGGCGGCCGATGTCG
>JAODBQ010000432.1 GCA_025464045.1 Ilumatobacteraceae bacterium | reverse complement strand
GCGTTACACCCTCGTCCGGCTGGCTCAGGCCGTGCTCGTGCTGTGGGTCGTCGTCACCGTCGTGTTCCTCCTCAGCCGGGCATCGGGCAACACCGCCGAGCTGATGGCGCCACCCGACGCGCCGCCGGAGACCGTGCTCCAGATCCAGAAGAACCTCGGCCTGGACAAGCCCCTCGTCGAGCAGTACGCCTCCTACGTCGGTGACCTGTTGCACGGCGATCTCGGCCAGTCGTTCGCCTACCGTGCTCCGGTGGCGAGTCTGATCAGCCAGTCGCTGCCGAAGACGATCGAGCTCGGGCTCGCCGCGTTCGCGTTCGCGGTCGCGATCGGCATCCCGATCGGCGTGCTCTCGGCGACGAGGCCGGGGGGTTGGTTCGACCAGGTCGGCAAGGGCGTCGCCCTTGCCGGCCAGTCGGTGCCGAACTTCTACCTCGGGATCCTGCTGGTGCTGCTGTTCTCGGTGCACCTCGGCTGGCTCCCACCATTCGGCGCCGGGGACTGGAAGCACCTCGTGCTGCCGGCGGTCGCGCTCGGCTGGTACCCGCTCGCCTCGTTGGCCCGGCTCACCCGCTCGGCCGTGATCGACGTGCTCGGCAAGGACCACACCCTGTTCCAGAAGGCGAAGGGCGTCTCGATCGCGAACGCGCTCTTCCACACGATGCGCAACGCCTCGCTGCCGATCGTCACGCTGGCCGGCATCCAGCTCGGGTTCCTGTTCTCGGGTGCCGTCGTCATCGAGACGCTGTTCGCCTGGCCGGGCGTCGGTCAGCTCGCGATCCAGGGGTTGAACTCGCGCGACTACCCGGTGGTCCAGGGGGTCGTGCTCGTCAACACGTTGCTGTTCGTCCTGTTGCTGCTGCTCGTCGATCTGTCGTACGGCGTGCTCGACCCGCGCGTGAGGAGGCATGCCCGTGGCGTTGCCACTGCAAGCTGAGGAGCGGAGCGGGATCGGCTCGGCCGACCCGACGATCGAACCTCCCGAGCACACGATCCTGCCGAGACCGCGCCGGCGTCGGCGCCGGCTGCCGTACATCTCCGGTTCGATCCTCACGCTGTTCGTGCTCACCGGGCTCTTCGGACCGTTCCTGGCCCCGTACGATCCCGAGACCCTCCAGCTCGGCGCCAGCCTGCAGCCGCCTGTGTTCGCGAGCGGCACCCGCGCCCATCTGCTCGGCACCGATCAGCTCGGTCGCGACGAGCTCAGCCGGCTCATCTACGGGGCGCGGATCTCGCTGCTCGTGGCGCTCGCGGTCGTTCTGCTGGCCGGCGTGGTCGGGGTCACGGTCGCCGTCGTGGCCGGCTACAAGGGTGGTCGCCTGGACGCGTTCCTGATGCGCACCACCGACGCGAGCATGGCCTTTCCCGTGCTCCTGCTGGCGATCGTCATCGTCGGCGTGTTCGGACCGAGCACCACCAACGTGATCGTGATCCTCGCCATCGCCGGCTGGCCCTCCTACGCGCGAGTGCTGCGCAGCGAGGTGCTGCGCCTGCGATCCCAGGACTTCGTGACGCAGTCCAAGGCGATGGGGGGTGGGTCGCGCTGGGTCATCCTCCGGCACGTGCTGCCGAACATCGTGCCGACGCTGCTGGTGCTCGCCAGCCTGCAGATGGGTGTCGCGATCATCGCCGAGGGCTCGCTCAGCTTCCTCGGGATCGGGGTGCCGCCGCCTGCGCCGTCGTGGGGCGGCATGCTCGCCGACGGCCGGTCGAACATCACCCAGGCCTGGTGGCTCGCCACGATCCCCGGCGTGGCCCTGAGCCTCACCGTGCTGGCCGCCAACATGATGGGCGATTGGCTCCGCGTCCACAACGACCCGACCACCCGGAAGTAGCCGTGCTCTCCGTCGAGAACCTCCACACCGTCTACTTCGCCGGCCGCGACACCGTGCCGGCCGTGCGTGGCATCGACCTCGATGTCCGCGCCGGATCCGCCACCGCGCTCGTCGGTGAGTCGGGCAGCGGCAAGAGCACCGCCGCGTTGAGCATCATGCGCCTCGTCAACAAGCCGGTCGGCGAGGTCGTCCGCGGCACCGTCCGGCTCGACGGTCGCGACCTGCTGAAGCTGGACGCGGGGGACATGCGCAAGGTGCTGCGCACCGACATCGGCTACGTGCCTCAGGACCCGACCACCGCGCTCGACCCGCTGTTCACCGTGCGCACGCAGATCGCCGAAGCGCACCCCGGCGGGAGCCGCAAAGAGGTCGACCGAGACATCGTGGTGCTGCTCGAACGCCTCGGCGTGCTCGACGCCAAGCGCCGGTTGCGCAGCTTCCCGCACGAGTTCTCCGGTGGCATGCGCCAACGCGTGGCGATCGCGATCGCGCTGGCCAAGGAGCCGCGACTGCTCATCGCCGACGAACCGACGACCGCGCTCGACGTCACCACCCAGGTGGCGATCCTGAGGCTCCTCGACGAGCTGCGGCGCGAGCGCAACCTCGCCCTCCTGTTCGTCACCCACGACCTCGCCGTCGCCCGGCTCGTGTGCCAGGACCTCGTCGTGATGTACGCCGGCCTGGTCGTCGAGTCGGGTCCGATCGCCACCGTCATGGCGCAACCACGGCACCCGTACACGCGCGCCCTGCTCGATGCGGATGCCGGCCATGCCGAGCCGCACACCAGGCTGCGGGCGATCCCCGGCCAGCCGCCCGCGCTCACCGCGCTGCCCGCCGGCTGTCCGTTCGCGCCGCGCTGCCCGGTCGCCGAGGACCGCTGCAACGATGCGATCCCAGCAGTCGAGCGGTTCGGCGACGTGAGGGTGCGTTGCATCAAGGCCGGCGCGGTGGCGGCATGAGCAACGAAGTGGTGCTCGAGGCGCGGTCGCTGACCAAGATCTACCACGCACCCGGTGGCGGCACCGTCGCTGCCCTGGACGGCGTCGACATCCAGGTCCACCGCGGCCGCACGCTGGGCGTGGTCGGCGAATCGGGCAGCGGCAAGACCACCCTGACCCGCCAGCTGCTCCGGCTCGAGACGCCGACGTCGGGCGATGTGATCTTCGAAGGGCAGCCCCTCGCCGGACTGGAGGGCACCGAGTTGCGCCGGTACCGTCACGCCGTCGCCGCGGTCTTCCAGAACCCGTACAGCTCGCTCGACCCGCGGTTGCGGATCTGGCAGGCGATCACCGAGCAGCAGGCCATCGAGCGCGTCGGCTCGCGCAAGGATCGCCGGGCGCGCGCGGCGGAGCTGCTCGATCTCGTCGGGCTCGGGGCGGGGATGGCCGAACGGTATCCGCACCAGCTGTCCGGCGGTCAGCGCCAGCGCGTTGCGGTCGCCCGCGCAATCGCCCAGGATCCCGAAGTCGTGATCCTCGACGAGCCGCTGTCGGCGCTCGACGTCTCCGTCAGCGCCCAGATCGTCAACCTGCTGCTCGACCTGCAGGAGCGCCTCGGAGTGACGTACCTGTTCGTCGGGCACGACCTGCGGCTCGTGCGCCACCTGTGCCACGACGTGGTGGTGATGTATCGCGGGCGCGTCGTCGAGTCTGGGCCGGCGACCGAGGTGCTGGGCGCTGCGGCCCATCCGTACACCGCCGCGCTCGCCGGTGCCTCGTCGCTGACGTCGCTCGAGGAGATCGACGACGGCGACACCACCACGGTGCCGCTCGAGGGCGAGGTCGGCTGTCCGTACCGGTACCGCTGCCCGCGCCGCGACGAGGTGTGCGACACGGTGACCCCCGACGGCACTCCCGTCGGCATGAGCCGGGTCGTGCGCTGCCACCACCCGCTGGAACCGGCCCGCTCCGCCGCCTGCTGATCTCTCGAGCTCGGGTGCGCAACGCCGCGTTGTGCTCGCCGCATCGGCACCGCCGTGACCAAGGCGCGGCCGCGTCGTGAACCGCCGCTACCCCTCGCGCCAGATGTGTCGATCGACGGCCGTGACGAACGCGAAGCGGGCTGCGCCTTCGGGTCCGGGGAACATCGACTCCGACGTGATGCCCATCATCTCCAGGTCGCGGATCGCTCCCGGCGCGAGGGCCTTCGGGATGATCAGCCGGGTGAGGGGCCGGTCCACCGGATCGCGCTCGCCGTAGAACGCCGTGCAGTACTCCTCCAACGATGACGACACGGAGCTGTTCAGGGTGAACACGCCACGTTGACGCCGCAGCCGTGAGTTGATCCGTCTGTTCGCGTTCACCAGCGAGACACCCGAGTCGCTGTTCCACGCCGAGGCACGGGTATCGAGCGCGATGACGGCGCAATCACCTTGCTCCGTGGTCATCTCCTGGCCGATCCGACCGAAGTCGGAGAACGCGAAGAAGGCGGCGATGTACGCGCTCTCGGACCAGTCGAGCATGCGCGTGGGCGTCCCGTAGTGCTGGGCGAGTGCAGCCATCTCCGTGACCGCGATGCCGGTCTCGTCACGCAGCTCCGTGCGAATGCGCACCAGTGACTCGTCCTCGGCCACCTCCAGCCGTTCGCGGAGCGAGTCGAGCATCGTCTGGTGCACGGTGCGCCGCTTCGCCGGATCGATGTGCGCGAACAGTCGGTCGAAGCTGGAGGTCAGCGACCACGCGGCGTCTGCATGCCCACGGAACCAGAAGCGCTCCGGCACGAGTCCCCAGAAGCCCTCGCCGACGAAGCGCCCGACGAGGTCCTTGAACTCCGACCACGTTTCCATCACCACCGTCTCCAGCCGCATCCTGCTACTGCTCGCCCGGGTAGCGAGGACCTTCGAGCGTCGATCTCAGCTCGGCGACCCGGTCGAACAGGATCGGGTTGAGCACGTACTGCTCGACGTTCGGCAGGTTGGTGGATGCCAGATCGTCCAACGAGAAGTAGCTGGCGCCCGCTCGTGCGTCCAGGGTGCCGATGAGCCGGTTCTGCCACAGGATGTCCGCGAGGAACACGCGCTTGCCGAAGTGCTCGCTCGCCACCTGATCCAGCGCGACGACGGCCTCACGCGAGAACGTCTCGTCGGCGAGCGTGCGGATCACATCGCAGATGCGTTCGACGGCGTCCGTCATCTGGTACTCGTTCGGCTGGAGGTAGACGTGCGCGAAGTTGTTGTCGATGGCCCCGGCCGGGATGTCGTCACTGATGATCTGGTTGGCGCACTGGGCGAGTTGACTCGCGGCGAACTCTCGTGACGAGATCGCGATCTGCTTGCGGATGTCCCGTGCCGTGGGTGTCGTTGCGGTGGAGCGGCAGTCGAGCACGTAGCGACACAGTCGATTGCCTTGGACGACGACGTCGCGCGGAACCAGTCGGGTGTGTCGGAGCAGGTACGACTTGATCGGCTCGACCGTGGGCTGGAGGCGGCCGTTCTCGATCGTGTCGCGCGAGAGCCAGGACTCGACGGTCTTGGAGCTCGGATCCTCGAAGTACACGTCGGGAAGTCGCTCGACCTTGCGCTCGAGGAAGGCCTGGATGCTCTGCCTCGTCCACACGAGGGCGTTGATGTGCGTGTGCTCGAGGTAGCGCGGTCCGTGCTCACTTGCTCGGGTCGACGCCAGCGCGATGTCGCGCAAGGCGATGACGACGTGCAGGCGCGATGAGCCGTCCGAGGACCGCAGCAGGTCCATGATGGCGTAGTACAGGCCGCGCTGGCAGCGCATCCACTGTGCCGGAGCCCACTTGAAGTTGTCGTCGATCGCATCGACGTAGAGAAACAGCGGTGGCGCCAGGGAGAGCGCCTCGACCAGGATCGCCTCGGCGTCCGACCACTTCGGATCGTTCAGGTAGTCGCGCAGCTCGTGACGGACGACGTGCTCCCTGATGATGGCGCTCGCCTCGGACGTCACCCGACGCTTGCGCTGCGGGGTCCCGAGCAACCGACCGTACTGCGCGAGCTCGTGCAGGAGCTCCTCCGTCACCGAACCGCGCACCTGCTGCTCGGTGCGGATGAAGGAGTAGGCGCTGCGATGGATGGCGCGCCTCCAGAGCAGCTTCCACTCCTCGGTGTTGCCGCCCTGCTTGCCGGAGCGCTGGGCGAACGCGACGACGTCCTCCGTCGAGAGATCGGCCATGTTCCCGGTCGGCGCCTCGGCGTACACCGAGCCGTTCGCCAGCTGCGCGTTGCGCATCATTCGCAAGTAGAGCGACTTTCCCGCTCCGAGCGTCCCGACCACCACTCGCACCGACGAGTCCTCGAGCGGACGGGCGACGCCGCCGAACCGGTGATGGAGCTTGACGAAGTCGGATTCGAAGCGCGCGATGGCGCCGATGGACCCGTCGGGAATCCCGAATGGCTCGATCAGGTCATCGCTCACGGCCCCCAACTTTCACCGGTGTCCTGCCCTGTGACGGCAGGCTGTCATGTCGTCCGCGGACAACACGTCATCGGGCTCTCTGCGTCGTACAGAGATCATCTCACCGTGTTCTGATACATCGCGACGGGCTGTTTGGCGGTCGGTGGCCGACCGACCGCGTGTGGTGGTCAGCTCACCTGTCGGGCTGCCGACGTCGGGGCAGAGGTCGCGTTCGACGTGCGATCGACGGGCCTGATCGGCGGGCGCTCGGCCACGTTGAGCTGGATCGAACGGCCGTCGGGGCGCAGCAGCACGCGGGCGGACGGATCCGTCGGCTGATCGAGGCCGGCCCGCCCGAGCACCGTCGCGATCACCTCCGCGGCCTGGACGCCCAGCCGTTCCAGGTCCTGGTGGCGATGGTGGCGCACGCCGAGCTCGACCTGGGCGATGGCCCCGACGCCGAAGCGACGGGCGACGTCGATCAGCATCGCGATCTCGACGCCCCACCCCTGGACGAACGGCAGCGCTTCGACGGCCGTGCGGCGTGCGGCGTACTCGCCCGACAGCGGCTGGCGGAGGCCGCACAGCTCGGGGAAGAACCGGCTGAGGAGGGGCCGCGCCACCAGCTCGGTGGTCCGGCCGCCACCACCGAGCTCGGTCGGTCGGTGGTACGCGGCCTTGACGAGCGCGACATCGTCGGCCGTGAGGAGCGGCAGCAGCAGCCGTGCGACCCAGCTCGGTTCGACCGTCGTGACGTCGCCGTCGCACCAGACGACGAGGTCGCCCGTCGTGGCCAGCAGGCTCGCCCACAGCGCGTTGCCCTTGCCGCGCCCGACACCGTGGACGGCGTGGACGTCGCCGATCGGGACCACCGTCGCTCCCGCGGAGGCGGCAATGGCGGCGGTGTCGTCGACGGACCCGTCGTCGATCACGACGAGCTCGTCGACCAACCCGATCCCCGCGACGAGCGACTCGGCCAACATCTGCACGAGCGGACCGACGGTGGCCGCCTCGTCCTTGCACGGGATGCACACGCTGACGGTGCGGTCGCCCTTCGCGCGCAGCGCATCGTCGACCGTCGCGCGGCGCACGTCGAACGTGCGCACGCCGTCGCCAGCGTTCGCCCCGATCATCGGCAATAGCCTCGTGGGCCGTGGAGCTGTTCGCCGTCGTCAACGCGTCGCCCGATTCGCTGAACACCGACTCGATCGTGGTCGGCGCCGAGCAGGCCGTCGCCCGCGCCCGCCGCATGCTCGCGGACGGTGCCGACGGCATCGACCTCGGCGGTCAGGGCAGCACCGACGCGGCGACCGTGGTCGGCTGGGAGGCGGAGTGGTCGCGTGTTGCCGAGCTCGTGCCGGCCCTCGCCGCGCTCGGCGTGCCGCTGAGCATCGACACCTGGCGACCGGAGGTGGCCCGTCGTGCGCTGGCGGCCGGCGCCAACGTGTTCAACGCCGCGGACGGGATGCAGGACGAGGCGATGTGGGCGGTGGCCGCCGAGTTCGAGGTACCGGTCGTCGTGCCGTTCCTCAGTGGTCCCAACCCGCGGGCGATGAGCCACGTGCGCACCGACCCGGTCGACACGCTGATCGAGTTCTTCGAGGCTCGGCTCGCGGACGCCGACCGGTTCGGGATGCGCGGCCGTTGCATCGTCGATCCCGGAACCGGCTTCGCACCGAGCAACTGGCCGTGGGCGCAGCGCTACGAGTACCAGAAGATCGTCTACTCCAACCTGGACGAGCTCCGCCGTTGGGACCTGCCGCTGTACATCGCCCTGCCTTGGAAGGACACGCCGCAGCACTGGGAGCTGATGGAGATCGCGCTGCGCGGCCGCCCCGAGTTCGGTCGGGCGCACTACCCGGACCAGGTCCGGGCGGTGCAACGCCGCATCGGCGCCGGCTGACGCCGCCGCCTCGTCGTCCCAGTCACGTCTCACCGGCCCGCGCTCGGCCGGATCAAAGCAGGTCGGCGAGATCGCCGAGCACGGTGACGTCGTCGGTGGGCAGCGTGGTCTCCCAGTTCGGCGGGCAGCGCTCGGGGGCGACGTCCGAGAGTGGGGCGAGCACGAACCGCCGCTGCGCGATGCGCGGATGGGGCACGGTGAGCTCCGGGCTGGCGATCGACGTGTCGTCGTAGAACAGGAGGTCGACGTCCAACGTGCGCGCGCCCCACCGGACGCCGCGCTGGCGCAGCGCCCGCGCTTCGATGCGCTGGCACCAGCGCAACATCGCGAACGGATCGAGGCTGGTCTCGACCACGACCACCATGTTCAAGTACGCGCCCTGTCCCTCCGGGCCGCCGATCGGCGCGGTCTCGTAGACGCGCGAGAGCGCCTGCACGTTCGGCCCGAACGCGTCGACCGCCCCGCGCAGGAACGCCAGCCGGTCGCCGAGGTTGCTGCCCAGGGCGACGATCGCGCGCGCTGCGGCTCGCACCGGTACGTCCAGATCGGAGCGTGTGCGGCGGATGCGCACCGCGGTGTTCGCCATGTCCTCCGGGATCGGTGGTCGCACCTTGCGCAGCACCACCTCGACCGCGGCGACCCGGTCGATCGACAGCACGTCCTCGGCGATCCGCTGCGCAAGCCGCTCGAGCAGCAGGTCCCGGGACTCGCGGGCGATCGTCGCAGCTCGCTCGGCCACGGCCCCGTAGTTCGCGGTGTCATCGAGGTCGTCGCTGATGCCGGCGTCGCGCAGATCGGCCTCGATGACGATGTCGAGCTCCAACGGCTGTGCCATCTGCCGCTCGTGCGGCAGCACACCGACGACAGTGACGACGCGCAGCCCATTGATCTCCACTCGATCCACAGCTCGCCTCGCAATGATCAGGCCGAAGCCGTTCGTCCAAGCAACGAGGTCATCGTGGTCGATGACCACTCCGACTCATGGTCGCTGACGATATCGGGGGCCGACGCGTCGGCGCATGCCGCGCCCATCGACGCCGGGCACCCGCAGGTTGCGGTCGTGGGCGGCGGACGGACATGCTGCGAGGATGACTTCGGCGGAGCCAGGGACCCACACGTCGCGCGTCGACCACGATCGGCTGCGGGCGGCCGTCCGAGAGATGCTGGTGGCGATCGGCGAGGACCCGGATCGTGACGGCCTGCGCGACACGCCGGACCGGGTCGCGCGGATGTACGCCGAGGTCACGGCCGGGATGCGCGAGGATCCGAGCGCGC
>JAODBQ010000429.1 GCA_025464045.1 Ilumatobacteraceae bacterium | reverse complement strand
TCCGCAAGGCATACCTGGGCTACTGAGGAGCGACGTTGAACACCACCTCCAACACCCTCAACGAACAGCTGTCGGGTGGCTTCAAGTTCCTCGAGGCCGTCGGCAAGAAGCGGGTCTTCACCATCGGCGGACTGATCATCCTGCTCGTCGTGCTGAGCATCGTGGCGATCATCGCCGACGGCAAGACGCTGTTCGTGCAACGCCTCGTCGACGGCTTCAACAACGGCTTCATCTATTCGGCGATGGCCCTCGCGCTGGTGCTGATCTACAAGGCCACGTCCGTCGTCAACTTCGCCCAAGGCTCGATGGCGATGTTCGGCACCTTCATCTGCTACGTGTTCGCGGTCAACATCGGCATGCCGGCGTGGCTGGCGATCATCGCCGGCATGGCGGTCTCCGCGTTGATCGCCGCCGGGATCGAGCGGGTGCTCATCCGGCCCTTCGATCCGCGCAACCACCTGGCGATCACGATCGTCACGCTCGGCCTGCTGCTCGTGCTGGCCTCGATGGCCGGCGTGATCTGGGCCTACGACCCACGCGCCTTCCCGACGCCGTTCCCGCTGCGCAACAAGTCGTTCGGGCTGCTCGGCGCGCACGTCGCGTACACCGCGCTGTTCACCTGGATCACGATCATCGTCGCGGTCGTCGCGGTGTCGCTGCTGCTGATCAAGACGAAGATCGGTCTGGCGTTCCGCTCGGTGTCCAGCAACCTCGAGTCCAGCCAGCTGATCGGCATCCACATCGGTCGCACCCTGCAGTTCGGCTGGGCGCTGGCGACGGCGATGGGCACGCTCGCCGGCTCGCTGATCGCCAACACCACCCTGCTCGATCCGAACTTCATGGACCGGGTGCTGATCTTCTCGTTCGCCGCCGCCACCCTCGGCGGCCTCGACAGCCTCGGCGGCGCCGTCATCGCCGGGATCATCATCGGCATGGTCCAGACCATGTCCGGTGGCTACATCCACCTCATCGGCTCGGTGCTCGCGCCGACGGTCGCGCTGTTGGTGATCGTCGTCGTGCTGCTGATCCGACCGAGCGGTCTCTTCGGTTCGAAACGAGTGGAGCGCGTCTGATGTCGATGATCAAGATCAAGCAGGGCACGCCCGCGCACCGCGCCTACGTGTGGGGGGCGTGGTTGTTCGTCGCCTTCGTCCTGGTCTACGTGGTGTTCGCGTACAAGACCGGGTTCGCACCCGGGTCGATCGACAAGCCGTTCCGGATCAGCCAGATCAACGACGTCGTCGCCTATGCGGTCGCGATCCTCGGGCTCAACCTCGTCATCGGCTACTCCGGGCAGCTGTCCCTCGGCCACTCGGCGTTCGTCGGCCTCGGCGCCTACACGACGATCATCCTCGTCTCCGACCACAACTGGAGCTACTTCGCGACGATCCCGGTCGCGGCGGCGCTGTGCTTCGTGATCGGGATGATCGTCGGCCTGCCTGCGCTGCGGATCCGTGGGCTGTACCTGGCGATCGTGACGTTGTCGGTGGCGTTCGTGTTCCCGACGTTGGTCCTCAAGTACGGCAGCCTCACCGGCGGTCCGAACGGCAAGAAGCCGGCGCGCGGTCGGGCCAAGCTCGACCCACCGTCGTGGGTGCCGTTCCACGACGCAGGACGCATCGCCGCTCCGCTGTGGATCTACAGCATCTGCATGGTCATCGCCATCGCCTTGTTCCTGTTGGCCCGCAACTTCGTCAAGAGCCGGCCCGGGCGGGCCCTGATCGCGGTGCGCGACAACCAGACGAGCGCCGCGGTGAGCGGCGTCAACCTGCCGATGTACAAGGCGCTCACGTTCGGCATGAGTGCGGCCTTCGGTGGCATCGCCGGTTCGATGCTGATGATGAACCGGCCGTTCGCCTCGGACATCCAGTTCGGCCTGAACCTGGCGATCTTCCTGGTCGTCGGGTTGGTCATCGGCGGCGCCGGCACGATCTCCGGCGCCGTGCCGGGCGCGCTCGTCTACGTGTTCGTGCCGTACTTCATGTCGGCGTGGACCACGGAGCAGTCGGGGATGCCGCCCGGCCTGCAGCAGATCACCAAGCCGTTGTTCAGTTGGCTCAGCAAGCAGCAGGGCGGCGGCTCGATCGCCGGCGTGTTCTTCGGCGTCCTGCTGCTCATCGCCGTGTTCATCCTGCCCGGCGGGATCATCGACGGGCTCCGCCGGCTGCGCGCCCGGATCATCACCGTCGTCCCCAACCCGAGCTGGCTGCGTTCGCGGAACCGCTCGACTGCGCACACGCTCGCGCCTGCCGGTGGGATCCCGCCCAGCCAGCCGGACCTCGGCACCGACGCCATCGATGCCTCGTCCGCCGGCCACCAGCCGAGCGACGAACCGGAGCACGAGATCTCAGAACACACCCCCCTGAGAACACCACAAGGGAGAAATCAGTGAGAAGGACCCGTTGGAGGACCACGCTCGCGGTCGGCGTGACTGCGTCGTTCGCGCTCGTCGCGTGCGGCAGTGACAAGAAGACGACCAGCACGACCGCGGCGGTGGCGACCACCGCCGCGGCAGGCGTCGCGACCACGGCGGGCGGCGCGGCCACGACGACCGGCGCCGCCACCGCGACCACCGGTGGGAGCGGGACGACCGCGGCCACCACGGCGGGCAGCGGGAGCGCGACGGCCAGCACCACGTCCTCGAAGGACGTCGGCTTGATCGACGGCGTCTACAAGGGCACCGCCGGCTTCACCCTCGATCCGAAGGACTGCCCGGCGGACTGGGATCCCAAGCAGGGCATCACCGCCACCGACATCAACCTGTTCATCAGCCTGCCGACCTCGGGTCCGCTCGCCGGGTTCGGGCTGCTCGCCGACGGTCAGAAGAGCTACTTCAAGTACATCAACGACAACGGTGGCATCGGCGGTCGCAAGATCAACCTCGACGTGAAGGACGACGGCTACGCGCCCGACAAGACGAAGTCCAACGTCGACGAGGCCCTCGGCGCGAACAAGTACGCGTCGTTCACCACCATCCTCGGCACCCCGAACAACCTCGCGGTGTGGGACGAGACGAACGACGAGTGCATGCCACAGGTGCTCAACGGCACCGGCGCCGCGCAGTGGGGCGACGTCCAAGGCCACCCGTGGACGACGGGCATGCAGCTCGACTACTTCACCGAAGCGAGCTTGTGGGCCACCTGGTTGAAGAAGGAGCACCCGGACCTGACGAAGGTGGCCGAGATCACCTACAACAGCGACTTCGGCCAGAGCTACCACACCGGCTTCTCGTTCGCGATCAAGGGCAGCAACGTCAAGATCATCGACCAGGAAACGCATGAGGCGGCCGCGCCGAACCTCGACAACCAGTTCACCACGCTCGCCGCATCCGGCGCGCAGGTGCTGCTGCTGGAGACGTCCGGTGCGTTCTGCACGCAGGCGATGGCCGCGGTGGAGAAGCAGACCTCGTGGCACCCGCTGGTGATCATGTCCGGCACGTGCGGTTCGTTGAACCAGTTCTTCAAGCCGCTGATCGATCAGGGCCTGACCGGCAAGGACACGTACCTGATCCAGAACTTCAAGGACGTCAACGACCCGGCCAACGCCAGTGACCCGTTCATCCAGCTCTACAAGAAGACGCTGACCGAGCAGGGCCTCGACCCGAACGTGACGACGTACTACACCGGGTGGATCTTCGCCTGGTACATGGAGGACATCCTCAAGAACGCGTCGACGTACGTCGGTGGCCTCGATCGGGGCAACATCATGCTCGCAGCACGCAACATCCACGAGCTCAACCCGACGCTGATCAACGGGCTGACGTCGATCACCGACGGCACCAAGGACGCCTACCTCACCGAGGGCGGCCGCATGGTGAAGTACACGGTCGGCGCCGACCTGAAGGCGCTCGGCGTCTTCGTGCAGGCCGGCGACCTGATCAACCTCGAAGGCAAGCTCGGCACCTACAAGACGGTGCAGGACGCGGCAGCATCGGCAGGGACGACGGCGGCACCGTCGACGACCTGACCACCGCAGTCCAGTGACCGGAGGAGCCGCCCCGCGGGGCGGCTCCTTCGCGTGCGGGGCGGATCTGCCGTCCTCGCCGTCTGGTGCGCAGTTCGGACCCTGACGTCAGACCTTGCTGGCGCGTCCCGCCCAGAACGGGGCACGCAGGTCACGCTTGAGGATCTTGCCCGAGCCGGTCTTCGGCAGCTCGTCGCTCCAGGCGATGCTGCGCGGGATCTTGTAGCTGGCGAGGTGCTCGCGCGAGAAGGCGTCGATGCCCGCCTCGTCGACGGTCGCGCCCTGGCGCAGCACGATCACCGCGTGCACGAGCTCGCCCCACTCCTCGCTCGGGATGCCGAACACGGCGGCCTCGAGCACGTCGGGATGACCTTCCAGCGCGGCCTCGATCTCGGCCGGGTAGATGTTCATCCCGCCGGAGATGATCATGTCCTTCTTGCGGTCGCAGATGTACAGGTAGCCCTCGTCGTCGCGGTAGGCGATGTCGCCGACGGTCTGATAGCCGTGCTTGCTGTCGGCCTCGAACTTGTCGTGCTGCTTGTAGTAGTCGTTGAAGACGCTGCCGCTCTTGACGAACAGCTCGCCGACGTGGTCGGCCCCGGTGCCCGTGACCTCGTTGCCGTCGTCGTCGAACAGCTTGATCTCCACGCTCGGTGCCGGCAGGCCGCACGAGCCGGGCTTGCGCAGCTGGTCCTGCGGCTCGAGCATGCAGTTCACGCCGAGCTCGGTGCTGCCGTAGACCTCGAACAGCGAGTCGGCCGGGAAGTACGACAGGTACATCTGCTTGAGGGCGAAGCTCCACGGCGCGGCGTTGGCGATCATCCGCCGCATCGACGACACGTCGTAACGGGCCTTGACCTCGTCGGGGAGGTTGCAGATCAGCCGGATCGGGGTCGGGGCGCTGAACGTGGACGTGACCTCGTACGTGTCGACGAGACGCAGCCAGTCGACCGCCTCGAACTTGCGCTGGATGACGACGGTCTGGCCGAGCGCGAGGCCGATGCCCATGAAGCCGAGCGGGCCGGAGTGATACAGCGGACCGGTCGGGATGTAGACGTCGTCAGGGCGATAGCCGATCTTGGCGACGAGCTCGCCGGCCGCCGCGGTGCCCTGGTTGGCGCGGCGGTACGCGCCCTTCGGCTTGCCCGTGGTGCCGCTGGTGTAGATCATCGTCGCGCCGGGCTCGGTGTCCTCGGGGATCTCCGGCTCGGCCGACGAGGCCTCCGCCACCTGGCTGTCGACGTCGGTCATCCCGTCCGGCAAGGGCGACTCGCCGGCCGCGAACACGAGGTAGTGATCGACCTTCGGCAGCTGGGCCCGGATCCGCTCGAACATCGGCGCCTGCTCGACGTCGCAGTACACGATCGAGGCGTCGCAGTGATCGGTGACGTAGCTGGCCTCCTCGTCGCTGAGCCGGTAGTTCAACGGCACCGCGGTGATCCCGAGCTTGCGTGCCGCGCTGATCATGATCACCAGGCCCGGCGAGTTCTGGCCGCACCACACGACCTTCGACTCCCCCGGCTTGACGCCGAGGGTGAGCAGCAGGTTGGCCAGCCGGTTCGAACGATCGTCGAGCTCGGCGAACGTCATCGTCGTGACCGTGCCGTCGGGCCGGTCGTCGATGACCGCCGGCTTGTCGCCTTGGGTGGCCGCGTACACGCTGAGGAAATCGGGCATGCCGACTTCGTAGCAGGTGCGACGTGTTCAACGTCACACCGTGTCGCCGGACCGTGCCGACCGCGCGCCGTCGTTGGGGTCGGGCGCCGGGCGCGTGGCATGCTGCCGGGCATGGCAGCACGCATCATCAACGGCGCCGCGGGACTGCGCGAGCTCGTCGGCGAACACATCGGCTACAGCGAGTGGATGGAGATCACGCAGGAGCGGGTCAACCAGTTCGCCGAGGCCACGGGCGACTTCCAGTGGATCCACGTCGATGTCGAACGGGCGAAGAAGGAGAGCCCGTTCGGCGGGCCGATCGCCCACGGCTACCTCACCCTCTCGCTCGGCCCGGTGCTGATGCCGCAGGTGATGCAGACGACCGGCTTCAAGATGGGCGTCAACTACGGCTGCAACAAGGTGCGCTTCATGTCGCCCGTGCCGGTCGGCGCGAAGGTCCGCCTCGGCGTGAAGATCCTCGCCGTCGACGACGTCAAGGGCGGCGTGCAGCAGACGCTCGAGTTCTCCTTCGAGACCGAGGGCGCGACCAAGCCCAGCTGCGTCGCCGAAGTCATCTTCCGCAGCTTCGAGTAACCCGGCCGCTCGGCGAGTGTCCGCCACGCATCGACGCGAGCACCGGATCCGATCATCGTTGAGCGGATCCGGTGTCAGCGTGCGGTGCGCGCGTCCCGGACGCCGGGGCCGCCCTACGGGATCAGCGGAAGTTGGGGATGACGTCGGTGGCGAGGAGCTCGAGGGTCTCGGTCCCGGGGTAGTCGCTGCACCACGGGATGAACCCGCTGCAGCCGAGGTCCCGGTAGGTCTGGATCTTCTCGGACACCTGCTCGGGCGTGCCGACGAGGTTCGCGTCGCGCCACGCGTCGAACGGTTCGCTCCACCGGCTCTGGCTGCCGGCCGCGAGCACCTCGGCTTCGGTCGAGCGGATGAACACCTCCGGCGACCACGTCTTGCGGATCGTCGCCTCGTCGCGTCCGACCGCCTTGCAGTGCGTCCGGAGGATCTCCCGCTTGCGCGCCCAATCGTCGGGATGCCCACCGAAGTTGCTGCAGTCGGCGAACCGCGCGACGACGCGCAGCGTCAGCTGCTCGCCGCCACCACCGATCCAGATCGGCGGGTGGGGCTGTTGCAACGGCTTCGGATCGCAGTGCGCGCGCGCCACCCGGTAGTAGTCGCCGTCGAACGTCGTCTCCGGCTCGGTCCACATGCTGCGCACGATCTCGACGCACTCGCGCAGCATGCCGATGCGGTCCTTCGGACGGGGGAAGTCGAACCCGTAGGCGCGGTACTCGTTCTCGTACCAGCCGGCCCCGATCCCCCAATCGAGCCGGCCGCCGCTGATCACGTCGACCGTCGAGGTGATCTTGGCGAGCACGCTCGGCTGCCGGTAGCTGTTGCAGCCGACCATCTGCCCGAGGCGGATGCGCGTGGTGCGCTGGCTGATCGCGGCGATCGTGGTCCAGCATTCGAACACCGCCTCGTGCGCCGGACGGGGCACGTTGTGGAAGTGGTCGTAGACCCAGATCGAGTCGTAGCCGAGCTCCTCGGCGCGCACTGCGACGTCGACCGACTTCTGCCATTTGGCGGCAGCGCCGTCGATCCCTGCCAGCTCCATCTTCCAGCCCTGGGGCATGAACACCCCGAACATCACGTCGTGCACCACGTCTGGATCGCTCATGGGGGGCGACGCTACCGAGCGCCGCTCGACCTGATCCCGGACGCAGCCGTCCTCTAGGTTGCGGCGCCATGGAACCGAGCGTCGCCGACGTGCACGAGGCGATCGCCGCGAGCCGACCCGACGATGTCTGCCTGGTGTTCCGCGACCGCCGTCTCACCTGGGCCGAGATCACCGACCGCACCCGCCGCCTGGCCAACCACCTGCTCGGCCAGGGGCTCGGCTGCCACATCGAGCGGTCCGAGCTCGGCAACCACGAGAGCGGCCAGGACCACCTCGGGATCTACCTGCACAACGGCAACGAGTACCTCGAGTCGATGCTCGGCGCGTTCAAGGCCCGCGTCGCCCCGTTCAACGTCAACTACCGCTACGTCGCCGAGGAGCTGCGCTACCTGCTCACCGACGCCGGGGCCACCGCCATCGTGGTGCACAGCCAGTTCGCGCCGACGCTCGCCGAAGTGCTCCACGGCCTCCCCGCGCTGCGCACGATCCTCCAGGTGCCCGACGAGTCGGGCAACGACCTGTTGCCCGGGGCGGTGTGGTACGAGGACGCACTCGGCGCGGCGGCCGCGGCGCGGCCCGCGGTGACATGGAGTCCCGACGACCTCTACATCCTCTACACC
>JAODBQ010000416.1 GCA_025464045.1 Ilumatobacteraceae bacterium | reverse complement strand
AGGACGATCCCGAGCTGGACGTGCGGTTGCGCCTCGCCGCACAGGCCGAACGGATCGCACGGGAGGTCGAGGAGCTGCGGACGCGGGTGCGCGGTCGTGGTCAGTCGGTCGCGCGCGACTTCGACCGTGTGCTGCGGGTGCTGGAGAACTGGGGCTACGTCGAGGGCTGGTCGCTCACCGACGCGGGACGGATCCTGGCCCGCACCTTCCACGAGTGCGACCTGCTGATCGTCGAGGCGTTGCGCCAGGGCCTCCTCGACGGGTTGGAGCCGGCCCACCTGGCCGGGCTGGTCTCGGTGTTCGTCTACGAGCACCGCAGCCCGGAGGCGCCACCTGCGCCGTGGTACTCCTCGCCGACGGTTCGCCGGCGGTGGCAGGGCATCGCTGCGATCAGCTACGAGCTGCAGGACATCGAGGAGGAGGCGGGCCTCGCGGTGCACCGTCCGCCGGATCCGACGTTCATCGCCGTGGCGTACGCGTGGGCAGCGGGGGAGGGGTTCGCCGAGGTCGTCGAGGCCGAGGAGCTGTCCGGCGGCGACTTCGTGCGCACGATGAAGCAGCTGATCGACGTGCTGCGCCAGCTCGCGCTCATCGCGCCGCTGGAGGCCACCCGCCGGGCCGCCGAGACCGCCGCAGATCAGCTGTTCCGGGGCGTCGTCGCCGCCTCGTCCAGCGTCGAACCGATCGAGACCGGTGATCCGAGCGGACCGGCGCAGGCAGCGGAACCGGCGGCATCCGCCGAACCCGCGGAGGCGGACATCATCCGTGACGATTCGCAAGGGTGAACCGTGGGGCGAGACGTTCGACGTTCCGGCTGACCTCACCGTGCTCCGCAGCGACGTCGCGGTGCACCGCTGGATCGTGGCCGCGCGCGAACGCGGCGACGCCGTGGCGCCGTTCGGCCTCGGCGGGGGCGACCTGGCGCGCACCATGGCCGGCGGATCATCGGACCAGTTCGTCGATCGGGTGACGCAGGTGCCGCTCGACCTCGTGCGCGTGGTCGCCGGTGACCGCACGACCTGGAGTGCCGCGCACATCGTCGCCCGTCGGTCGTGGTGGCGGGGCGAGGTCGTCTTCGCGATGACCGCGCAGTTCCTCGGCGACGCCGACGTCGCACCGCGCGCCCACCCCAACGACGGCCGCGTCGATCTGCTGCGCGTCGATCCGGTGATGCCGATGCAGGCGCGCTGGCAGGCCAACCGGCGGGCCCGTACAGGCACCCACGTGCCGCATCCGTTGCTGCACGCGTCGCAGGTCCGCGAGATCCACCTCGAGTTCGCACGGGCGCTGGTCGTCTGGGTCGACGGCGTGCGCTGGGCCACGACCCGCGTCCTCGACCTCACCGTCGAACCCGACGCCTACCACGCCTACATCTGACCGCCCCCGCTGACCGTCCGCCGGGGTGGACGACGGCACGAGGGCGGACCGGTCATCGGCCGACCGGGCACAGCTCGGTCGGATCATGACCGGTTGGCCGGGCGCCGGAGAGGGCAGGAGCGGTGGGGCGAACGGCTGCGCACGATCGTCTTCGATCACCGCACTCTGCGGGGTCACGCTGTCAGCCGGTGTGGGGGCCGTAGAGTTCCCGCCCGTGACGGTGTACGTCCCCGAGGACTTCCAGCCGGACGAGGCCGATGTCCTCCGCCGCTACTTCACCAACCTGGATGGACCCGTGTTCGCACTGGTCAACCTCCCGGAGGTGGTGAAGGGCGCGCTGTTCGCGCGGTACAGCCGCAGCCCGAAGAGCCTGCGGCGCCTGTTCCTCGACGAGTTCGTCGGCGACCTGGACATCAGCGGCGACCACAGCGTCGATGCGACGGTCGGCCTGCAGCGTGCCGAGGAGCTGTACGAGAAGGTGTTCTTCGAGTACGGCGACGATTCGGTCGCGCAGCTCGGCGGGGTCCACCTCGCCTGCGAGCAGGCGTCGAACATCCTCACCAAGATCCTCGAGTGGGGCCGGCTGATGAGCTACCTCGAGCAGAGCACGCGCTACATCAGCTACGACGCCCGCCTCGGCGGTCGCTACCGGTTCCACCGTGACCCGGCGATCCTCGGCAGCCGCTTCGGCACCCGGTACGTCGGCGACATGGACCGGATGTTCGACTCCTACAGCCTGATGGTCAACAAGGTCACCGACCACGTGCGCGCCACGGTGGAGCGCCGGCCGGGCGACAGTGACTTCATCTACCGCCAGGCGACGAGGGCCAAGGCGCTCGATGCCGTCCGTGGTGCGCTGCCGTCGGCATCGCTGTCCAACGTCGGGATCTACGGCAGTGGTCAGGCGTTCGAGGCGCTGCTGATCCGGATGCGGGCCCACCCGCTGCCCGAGGCACGCCACTACGCCGATCTGATGCTCCACGAGCTGCGCAAGGTCGTGCCGAGCTTCCTGCGCCGCGTCGACCTCGCCGATCGGGGTGGGCGCTGGAGCCACTACCTCACCACCACGCGCGAACGCACGGGCGAGCTCGTCGACGTGTTGTTCGGCGGCACGCCGGTGGATCCGGTGCCGGCCGTGCAGCTCGTCGACTGGGATCCCGACGCCGAGGACAAGCTCCTCGCGGCGATCTGCTACCCGCACGCCAACCTGTCCGAGCAGCAGCTGCTGCAGCGCGTCCGCACGCTCGGCCCGACGGAGCGCCTGGCGCTGGTCCGGTCGTACGTCGGCGAGCGCGAGAACCGTCGCCACAAGCCGGGTCGGGCGTTCGAGCGGGTCGACTACCGCTTCGACGTCCTCAGCGACTACGGCGCCTTCCGCGACCTCCAGCGCCACCGGATGCTGACGATCGAGTGGCAGGCGCTGACCCCCAACCACGGCTACGTGCGCCCCGAGCTGATCGAGGAGGCCGGGATGGCCGACGTCTTCGACGACACCATGGCTCGTTCGGCGGCGCTGTACGACGCGTTGCACGACGAGTTCCCGCAGCAGGCGAGCTACGCCGTGGCGATGGCCTACCGGATGCGCTACACGATGCAGTTCAACGCGCGGGAGGCGATCCACCTGCTGGAGCTGCGCTCCAGTGCGCAGGGCCACCCGGCATACCGACGGATCGCGCTCGAGATGCACCGCCTGATCGCCGAGCAGGCAGGGCACCGCACGATCGCGGACGCGATGAGCCACCTCACCACCGAAGCACCCGAGCTCGAACGGCTCGAGGCGGAGCGGCGTGCCGAGGCGCGTCGCGGCCTCACCTGACGTCGCGCGACGGGTGGATCGTGGCAACGGTGACGGCTGTCACACGGGGTCGTGCAGGGTTCAGCATCGGCGCCCGTAGTATCCGGCCGCGCGCAGAGCGATCGCCACGAAAGGTTTGCCATGGCTGACGACGAGACGAGTGACGAGTTCGAGGAAGAGGTCGTCGAAGACGACGAGCCGGAGCCCGGCGGTCCTCCCGAGGACGAGCTCGACGAGGACGAGCTCGTCGAGGAGGACGAGTTCGTCGCTGACGAGTTCGAGGACGACGCCGTCGTCGAGGAAGTCGAAGAAGAAGAGGACGAGACCGATGGTCCGCCGCGGCGCGCCGTGGTCCCGGCCGGCGAGGACGAGGACGACGACGACGACATGCTCGCGCCCGACGACGTCGAGGCCGATCTGGACACGATCCTCAAGGATCGCCTCGTCGCCGCCGACGAGGAGACCAACGAGGACGAGGAGGAGCCCGAGGAC
>JAODBQ010000397.1 GCA_025464045.1 Ilumatobacteraceae bacterium | reverse complement strand
CAGACCTCGAACCTGGCTGCGTCCCAGGGCGAGCTGGCGTGCGTGGGCCGCATCACGTGACCGAACTGGATGTCGCACGCCGCCTCGCGAGCGCGCACGTCCAGGGGGACGACGAGCGACAGCAGCCGCTCGTCCTCGTGCCACTCGACGTCGAAGGCAACGTCGACCCGTGCGCTGCCGGCGCGCAACGTGATGTCGTGGCGCATCGAGGACGCGCCGAACCGGCGCTCGACCCGCAACGTCGCCACGAGCGGCCCGGCGTCGATGATCTGCACGGACTCGACGCCGCCGATCGGCGCACCGAGCGCTGGTGTCCACGCCTCGACGTCCCAGGCGTCGTACTGGACCGGATGATCCGGCGCGAGCTCCAGGCGGATCGATCGACCGTGGGGCAGCAGCTCGCGCCCCGCGCGCAGGTCGATGATCGACACGATGTCGCCGTCGAGGTCCCAGCTCACCGCCACCTGTCCGTTGGTGAACGAGCGCTCGGTCACGACGACGCGGTCGGCGCAGGTCGTGGCGCTGAGTGTTGCAGCACCGAGCCCGGGCACCTGCACCACCGCTGCAGTACGGCCGTCCGCCAACGCTTGCGTCGGCCCATCACCCGGCACCGGGCTCGTCATTGCAAGTGCAACGACCTCCGTTCTCGCGTGGGTGGCGGCGTTGGCGATGCCCTTCCCCGTCGGAGCGATCCGGCGCAGCGCCGTCGCGATCGTCGCTTCCAGCGCGGCGGCGATCCGGGCGTGCGCGGCCTCGGTGTCGGCGTGCACCCAGGCGATCGACGAGCCGGGGATGATGTCGTGGAACTGGTGGAGCAGCACCTCCTTCCACGACGCATCGAGCAGCTCGACGACGTCCGCCGGCACCACGTCACCGGCCGCCGCCCACCACAGCTCGGCCTCGCGGAGCAGGCGTTCGCAGCGGCGGTTGCCGACCTTCGTCTCGGCCTGGCTGGTGAGCGTGCCGCGATGCATCTCGAGGTACAGCTCGCCATCCCACACCGGCACCGGTGCGCCTGCCGCGAGCTCGGCCTCGACGTGCCCGAAGAACTCGTCGACGGTTCCGAGGTGGATCGGCGAGACGCCGTCGAGGTCGGCCATGCGCGCCGCGCGTCCCAACATCTCGCGCGTCGGACCGCCGCCACCGTTGCCGTGCCCGAAGGGCATCAGGCTCCAGTCGCTCCACGCGTGCTCGCGGAAGTTGGCGTCGGCGTAGACGATCTCGCCGGGGGTGACCGTCGCGTTGTACGTGTCCACCGGCGGGAAGTGGGTGAGCACCTCGGTCCCGTCGAGCCCGCGCCAGCGGAACGTGCTGTGCGGGAAGCGGTTCTGCTTGTTCCAACTCAGCTTCTGGGTGACGAACCGGTCGCAGCCGGCGGCACGGAAGATCTGCGGAGCGGAAGCGGTGTAGCCGAACACGTCGGGGATCCACACCTCGCGGCACCGTGCGCCGAAGCGTGATTCGAAGTAGCGCTGCCCATGCACGAGCTGGCGGACGAGGCTCTCCCCGCTCGGCAGGTTCATGTCCGCCTCGACCCACATCGCGCCGACCGGCTGCCACTGACCGGTGCCGACCTTCTCCACGATCCGCGCGAAGAGCGTCGGGTAGCGCTGCTCCATCCACGCGTACTGCGCGGCCTGCGAGCAGACGAAGCGGTACTCCGGATGGTCGTCCATCAGCCGCACCGCAGACGCGAACGTGCGCGCGCACTTGCGCACCGTCTCGCGCAGCGGCCACAACCAGGCCGTGTCGATGTGCGCGTGACCGACGGCGACCACCTGGTGCCCACCGGCGCGTGCCGGCAGGGCGAGCGCCGGCACCAGCACCCGCCGGGCCGCGGCGGCCGTCGCGTGCACCCGTGCGAGGTCGAGCACGTCGAAGGCGTTCGCGAGGGTGCGCAGCACCCGCTGACGCCGTGCGTCGGGCAACGGCAGCGACTGCACCAGCCCGAGCAGGACCTCGACGTCCAGCAACAGGCCGAAGACGTCGTCGTCGCGCAGGGACAGCTCGGCGCGTTGCAAGCGGTACAGCGGCGCCTCGCCAGCAGTGGCGAGCGAGCCGAGCGCAGACGCTCGGTACGACGGGAACGACGGGTTCGCGGCCGCCTCGACCAGCAACGTCAACGGGCCGGCCGGCGCGTCCGGCAGCGGCACACCGGTGCGCTGGGGATGGATGCCCTGCACCGGCCGACCGGCGGCGTCCCAGACCAGCCCCTCAGCCTGGAAGCCGGCCGAGGCGGAATGGAAGCCGAGGTCGATCACGGCCTCGAGGTGCGGGCCGACCCAGTCGGCGGGCACGTCCGCGGTGAACCGGAACCAGGTCGTGCCCCATGGCCGGCTCCACGACTCGCCGACCGTGAACGGCCGGTACGCGGCACCCACGGCCTCGACGTGGGGCACCGGTTCACCTGGTGCGTCCCACGCCTCGACGGCGAGCGGGATCGACGCCCGGTACATCGCCGGCATCACCCGCTCGAACAGCTCGCGGCGGATGCGCGCCTCGACGAGGACGTGGTCGTCATGCATGCGCAGCCCTCCGGTCGCGTCAGTCCGCGAGCGCGAGACGATCGGCGATCACGCGCCACACGTCGTGGTTGATGCCGAGACCGAGATGGGTCGCGACCACCTCGATGTTCTCCGCCTGCGGGTTGATCCGGTCGATGCACGCCGGCCACGAGATGACCCCGTCGAACCGGCTGTAGATCGAGGTGATCGCGATGTGCGGGGCGAGCGCACCGCGCACCGCGAGGTCCCGCTCGACCGCGTCGAGGTCCATGCCCATCTTGCGGTACGTGCTCGCCAGCGCCGTGTACTTCGCGCCGCCGACCACGGGCGCACCGAACGTGACCACCCGCGAGACGAGGTCCGGCTCCACACGGGCGAGCTCGCGCGCGATCAGCCCACCGAGGCTCCAGCCGGCGAGCACGACGCGTTGGCCACCGGTCTCGTGGAGCTCGGTGAGCCGCGGCACGAGCCGCGCCACGGTCTCGTCGACGTCGCCGCGGTTCACGCCGAGCCCCCAGCCGTGGGCCTCGTGCCCGAGCGAGTGCAGGTAGGCGCGCAGCGGAGCCGTCGTCGCATCGTTGGCGCCGCGGCCGGGCAACACGAGCACCGTGCGCGAGACGGCTGGTCGCCGGGTGAGCAGCCGCCAGCCGTTGAGCGCCAGCCGTGCCGGCTCCAGGAGGACCAGGGCCTCCGTCCGACGCCGCCGGTCTCGTGCGACCGGTTCGGGGACCGCCGTGGACGTGGGAGGCACCCGGTCATCGTACGGCCCTCGGGAATCGCTACCGTCGCGTCTGATGGCCGATCCCGTTTCACCCACTCCTGGCCCGCGCCCGCTCGACGGTGTGCGCGTGCTCGACCTCACTCGCGTGCTCAGCGGGCCGCACTCGACGCGCATGCTGCGCGACCTCGGCGCGGACGTCATCAAGGTCGAGCCGCCGACGGGCGACACGACTCGCTTCGCGACGCCGAAGATCAATGGCGTGGCGACGTACTTCGCCCAGCAGAACGTCGGCAAGCACAACATCAGCCTGGACATGAACAAGCCGGAGGCGCTGGAGATCCTGCTCGCGCTCGCCGACCAGTGCGATGTCCTGGTCGAGAACTTCCGACCCGGTGTGGTCGAGCGGATGGGTCTCGGCTACGAGGCAGTGTCGGCGCGCAACCCGCGCATCGTCTACGCCTCGATCAGCGGGTACGGGCAGACGGGTCCGTGGGTCGGTCGTCGGGCGTACGCGCCGGTGGTCCAGGCGGAGATCGGGTTCACGTCGATGCAGGGCGCCGGACGCGGTGGCGTGCCGGCCAACGACACGTTCAGCCACGCCGACGTCTACACGGGCATGGAGTGCTGCGCGGGCATCCTCGCCGCGCTGTTCCAGCGTGAGCGCACCGGCCGCGGTGACCACATCGACGTGTCGATGGCGCAGACGATGCTGTACGTCAACGAGCACGTGCACAACGAGCTGTGGGACGGGCCCGTCGATCCCAACTGGATCCGCAGCTTCGGCACGTTCGAGTACCCGGTGCTCGTCGCGGCCAACGGCGACGAAGTGATCATCGCCGGCCATCCGGCCGAGAACGGGATCTTCGAGGGGTTCATGCGCGCCGCCGGCCGTGGCGAGCTCGTCGACGAGCCGCGCATGCAGAAGGTTGCCTCACGGCGCGAGCACATCGTCGAGATCGAGGGCGTCATCCGCGACTGGGCGGCGACGATGCCCGACGCCGAGTCGATCGAGGAGGTGCTGTCCGCGCACAAGCTCGCCACCGGCCAGCTGCGCACGGTGCGCGAGGTGTGCTCCACGGACTGGGCCGCGGCGCGCGACGTCGTCGTCGAGACGTCGGACCGCGGCGGTGGCACGTTCAAGATCCCGAACTCACCGTGGCGCTTCGCCGGCAGCGAGCACGGCATCTCCGGCAACGTCCGCTATCGCGGCGAGGACAACCACGCCGTGCTGCGCGACCGTCTCGGCTTCGACGACCGCAAGCTCGCCGAGCTCGATGCGGCCGGCGTGCTCTCCAGCAGGGTGCCCGACAACGCCACGTCGTGACGCGCAGACCATGACGCTCTGCTTCCCCGTCGAGCCGATGTCGGCGACCCTGGGATCGCTGCCTGCGGCGGCCGACGACGACAACTGGGCCTACGAGATCAAGTGGGACGGCTACCGCACGATCGCGTTCGTCGAGGCGGGCGCGCTGCGCCTGCAGAGTCGGCGACTGCTGGACGTGACCGCGAAGTACCCGGAGCTCGGCGGGTTGGCGGCATCCGTGAACGCCCGGCGCGCCGTGCTGGATGGCGAGGTCGTGTGCTTCGACGAGACGGGCCGGCCGAGCTTCGAGGCGCTCCAGCGCCACGACACGCAGGCCGTGTTCCACATCTTCGACGTGCTCTCGATCGACGACAGCGACACGATCGGCCTGCCCTACGAGCAGCGTCGCGACCTGGTCAGCGGCGTCGTCGAAGCGGGTTCGAACTGGCTCGTGCCGGCGCACCGGATCGGCGACGGAGCCGCCCTCGTCGCGGCCACGCTGGAACGGGGGCTGGAGGGCGTCATGGCCAAACGCCTCGGCTCGACCTATCAGATCGGCAAGCGCACCCCGAACTGGCGCAAGATCAAGAACCGTCGTCGGGTCGAGCTGATCGTCGGCGGTTTCACTGCCGGGGGCGGCAACCGCGCCGGCTCGTTCGGCGCTCTGCTGGTCGGGCAACCGGAGGACGGCAAGCTGCACTTCGCGGGCGGCGTCGGCACCGGCTTCAACCAGCAGACGCTGGAGATGCTGCGGACGCGGCTGCTGGCGCTGCGCACCGACGAGTGCCCGTTCGATCCCCCGCCGCCTCGCGAGTACCGCCGCGACGCCACGTGGGTGCGACCGGAGCTCACGGCGACGATCGAGCTCACCGAGTTCACCAACGACGGTCTCGTCCGCCAGGCGAGCTTCATCGGCCTCACCTCCACGACCTGACGCAGCGCCCGACCAAGGTCGAGGAGCCGCCGTGCCCGGCCCCTGCCCCCTCCGGTGGTCCGATTCGGACGGTCGTCGTCCGAGTCGGAAGGTCGTTGTCCGAGTCGGACGAGGTGGCCCGAGTCGCTGGACCGGGAGAACCACGCCCAACGACTCGCGCCCTCGTCAGCGACTCGGACCCTGTCGTGGTCCGACTCGCCCCGGAACAGACCGACCGCCAT
>JAODBQ010000381.1 GCA_025464045.1 Ilumatobacteraceae bacterium | reverse complement strand
ACTGTGGTGGTTGGCGCGACTGTGGTGGTTGGCGCGACTGTGGTGGTTGGCGCGACTGTGGTGGTTGGCGCGACCGTGGTCGTGGTGGTGCTCGGCCCAGGGGCATTGCCGTTGTTGTGCAATGCATCGAGGTACGCGCCGTAGCCGGATGATGTCGCCCACTGCTCGGCCGATTCGACACTGCTACCGTCCGCCCACCCGTTGAACGTCGTCACGAGTTGGAACCGAGCGCGGGAAGCAACCATGTCACGGATGTTCTGATTCCATCGGGTGAGGTCCCGGCTGAGCCGCACGCTCTCTCCATATCTCCAGAAACCGGGTGAGATCGTGTACTAATGAGCACCTTGGCCGTCTGCCGCCGAGGCTGGACCGTACTGGTGCCAATCGTCTGGTTGGTTGCCGCACTGGGCGTATCCGCTGAACACTTTGAGCACCAAATAGACGTTGACGGTGTTCGCCGCCTTCCAGCGGTCGACCATTTGGCACGCGTCGCTAGAGTCGGCGGATACGAAGACAACGAAGCGGCCATCGACTCGAAGCGCGCTCGGGTCGGCCCCGTACCGCTCATTGAGGTACGTCAAATCCGCCGTGAGCGTGGCGACCGTGGGATCGCTCAGCCGCTCTTCTTCATAGTACACACCCCAGCGGAACGACGTTCCCCTGGCTGCGCTCAGCAGCGTTGGCACACGACTGTCGCTCACATCACCTGGGCCCCTCCACGACGAGATCGCCATGTCGATGTTGCCGTATTGCATCGCCCCGATTTGCTGCTTGACGATGTCGATGTCACCACCATCGTACAACCCTGCCGACGGCGCGTAGTTCGTGAACGGATAGATGCCCGCCTGACTCCACCGACCCGGGTACCCCGGTTCGTAAAATGCACCTCGCATCGGCACACCCGGCTGCACGTCGTCTGCAGGCAACGGCGCCGATGTCGTCGTCGCCGCCGGAGTGGTGGTGGGGGGGGCTCCTCCAGTCTCGATGATCAGCTGCGGCGCAGTCGCTAGGCCGCTCTCGCGGCTGAGGAACCTGCTCGCGCTTGTGCCGACACCCGTCAGGGCCAGCGATATCGCTGGGCTGCCACTGAGCACGGTGTTGCTGACGGCCGAAGTCACATCCACGGTCGCCCAACTGTCCGCCTTCATGTCGGCAGTGACACCGACGACGGCTCCGATCGGCGGAGCATCTAAGTACGTGATCTCCTTCTCCGACCACGTCACATCTGAGACCTCGTTCGCAGCAACGGCGGCATTCACGGAGGCGGCCACGTATAGTCGCAACGTTGCCCGGGTGACGCCGGACGATATGTCTCCGAGATCGAAGCGCAGATAGCTCGCAACGATGGTCGGTGCAGCGTCAACGCGCAGAGACAAGCGCGACCCGTACTGAGCATCCGGAGACGATTCCGCGACGTACGTGTCCGCCACGGGTGTCAAAGTGATCTCCGCTGATGCGCTCGCTGGTGGGCGATCAGACGCGAGTCCACCAATGCCCAACGTAATGACGAGGATGCCGGCTAGCGTGCGGCGAACACGTCTCGTCGCTGCGCCGAGACGCGGCGGACGAGTAGTGCGGAACGGATGTCGTGTCAGGTTCATGGAACCGCCTCACGGTTAGAGGAGAAGGAACCTCACACCCGCCCAGCCAGACCCCTCCAATTAGGACCATACACACGAACTCGCCCCAGAGCAAGTAAACGTGTTGGGTTTCGGTTCCTCACAGTGCACAGGCGATGCCGCTCGGTTCGGACCATAAGGTCAGCGGCACATCTCGCAGCCTCGCTCGCGTGCGTCGTCGATCCTGTGATCCTCGTGGAGCTGCTGTGGCCGCGGACCACGAGGTGTTGCCGATCGCAGTCACCAGACGTGCCTGGTGGACTGCGGTTGGGCCATCGGCCGGTAGGGGACTACCGCACCCGTCTCACGTCACCCTCCCAGGCAGGGCTGCACTTGTCAGGGGACGACTACCCAGACCGCCTCGGGAGACGGCGTGAAGTTCGTCGCAGCGATCGGCGTGGTGGTCGGGCCACGCGTGAATGACAACGCGGTGTACACGACCGGCTCGGTCACCAGTCCCGCGGGCGAAGCGACGGCGCGCGATGCGACGAGCCACTCCGGCTGACCGATTGTGAGCACCTGTCGACCGATCGTGGTGTCGAAGACGACGGTCGCTTGGCCGGGTGGGATCGTGCCCGCAGCTGTCTGGACGCGGTAACTGAGACTGAATGCGATCTGGGCCAGTGGTCCTGTGAGCGAGTCGAGCGGCCGGACGACATGAGTGTCCCCATCGCCCCAGCCGATGAAGTCCATGTGCTCCAGTGGCGGGCTGGCACCCAGCCCGAAGACCTCGGCATCGCCGTGGCGATCGGCCGGCGCAAGCGCGATCGTACCGTCGGGGTCCGACGTGTATCTGTTCCCGTTCACGACGACGATCACATCACGAACGGCGGGGACGATCTGCAGGTGGGTAACCTCAGCCTTCGGCGCAACGGTGGTGGGGGCGACTGCAGTTGGAGCCTCAGCCGCCACCGTCGCTCCGGCGGTCGTGGCCGGCGTTACCGGAGCTGTCGAGACCACGCTTGCGACGGATGCAGGGATGGTCGTCGCGGCGACGGAGACCTGCGACGGTGTCGTTGTGGCGACCGACCGCGGGGATGTCGCTGGAACGCTGGAGTGCGAACCGTTGGCGGCGCTCGAGAGCGATTGCTTTGCCGGAGCATCGGATGTGGTCAAAAGCCACTTGTCTCGCAGCGGGGTCAAGACATCGACGAGGGGACCCCGTCCGAGCACGACGAGGACGATCATGACGGCAACGCCGAGGACAAGGAGTCGTTGGGCATGGGGTCCCATGAGCGGCGTGTGTGGCGTGTGTTCTGCGTCGTCCCGCACGTCTGCGCCACCGTCGAGGCAATCCTCGAGTTCACCCTCGAGTTCACCGTCGGACGGGCTCGGCTCGCTACGGTCGGGAGGAGGAGCGAGGAGCGCCTCAGCACCCCGCTCTCGTCGGGTCTCGGCGAGGTGGTCGTGCGCGCCAGCGGGGCGGGAGCCGTCACGCGCGCCGCGCAGGTCGATCTCGTTTGCATGACGACCGTATTTCACCTCCCCGCCTGCGCCTTCGTCACGGCGTGCGTTCTGGTCCGCGTGGTCCACAGCATGGGGCTTCTCCCGTCGTGGCGCGCTTCGCGCGTGCTGCACGATCTCGTGATGCACGAACGACGCTCGACGAGCCCGGTTCGTGAGCTCCTCCCCCGAAGAGTGGAGATACGCCAGTATCCGATGCGGCCGCGCCCTTTGCAAGACGGCGTCGAAAAAGATTCGCTCGCGGCCGGTCGGGCGTGGAGATCCTTCCGCCGTGCACCGGGATTAGCGTTCCGTTAGACACGGTTGGCGTCGCAGAGCCCTGTGCCGCAGCGGAGCTCTCGCGCCCCCAACCCAGGTCCGAAGAGC
>JAODBQ010000379.1 GCA_025464045.1 Ilumatobacteraceae bacterium | reverse complement strand
CGCTTGGAGGTCCAGCGCCACTGCACCGAGACGCGATCACGCATCGGCTCGCGGGTCTGTGGCACCGCGTGCAGCCAGTCGCTCTGGCAGCGGCCGCCCATGACGAGCAGGTCGCCGCTCGCCGGGGCGAGGTCGATCGCACCGGCGGTGGACTCCTCGAGGTCGTTGCGGCGTCCGGTGATCTTCTTGACCAGGAACGGGCGCTGCTGGCCGAGGGTGAGCACGCCGATCACGGTGTCCTCGAGCCACGTCATCTCGCGGTCGCGGTGGAAGCCGACTCCGTCACGCTCGTTGCGATACCAGGCGAGCGCGAGCGCATCGAACATGACGCGGTAGCGCCGGGAGATCCACTGCTGGGCCTCGACCAGTGCCGGGTGGCGGTCGGCGCCGCGCTGCCAGGCGCCGAGGCGAGGCTCGTCGATCCACTTCTCGTAGCGGAACACCCTGCCCTGCTCCCACCTCGTCCCGGCGAGGAGGTCGTCGCGCACCTGGTCGCCGTTGGGCATGAACCCGCGGACGACGTCGATCCACGAACGTTCGTCCAGCGCGAGGCGCTCGACGACGGGCTCGGCGACGACGGTCACGATCCGATCGTACGACCGGCGTGCGAGGATGGCATCCGATGGCGAACGTCACGCCCGGCCTCGTCTGTGGCCACCACCACCTCTACTCGGCGCTCGCTCGTGGCATGCCGGCGCCGCCGACCCGGCCGAGGACGGTCCTGGAGCTCCTCGAGCAGGTGTGGTGGCGGTTGGACGTCGCGCTCGACGAGGAGATCATCCGCTGGTCGGCGATGCTCGGGGCGGTCGAGGCGCTGCAGAGCGGGACGACGGCGATCATCGATCACCACGAATCGCCGTCGTGCATCGAGGGCAGCCTGTCGATCATCGCCGACGCCTGTGCGGAGGTCGGCGTGCGCGTCAACACGACGTACGGCGTCACCGACCGCCACGGAGCGGACGGGGCGCGTCGGGGTCTGGCCGAGAACGAGCGTTACCTGCGTGAGGGCGGTCGGGGGATGGTCGGCGTGCACGCCGCGTTCACCTGCACCGACGAGACGCTCGCGGCCGCCGCCGGTCTGGCCGCCGACCTCGGCGCAGGCGTGCACATCCACGTCGCCGAGGGCATCGACGACATCGGCGCGGGAGCCCGTCTGGCGTCGCTCGCGGCCGACGACTGGCTGCTCGTCCACTGCGTCCACCTCGACCGTCAGCTGCCGGGGACGAACGCCCACAACCCGCGGTCGAACATGAACAACGCCGTCGGCTACGCCCGCCCGACGCGGTGGTCCAACCCGGTCGTGCTCGGCACCGACGGGATCGGCGCGGACATGCTCGAGGAGGGTCGGCTGGCCTACGTGCGCCTGCGCGAGGACGACATCACCGCCTCGCCCGACACCGTGTGGCAGTGGCTCGAGACCGGCTACACGTTCTTTCCCGAGGCGCGCGACGACCGGGTGACGTGGAGCTACGACCACGCCGACAGCCCGTGGCACGTGGTGTTCACGCCAGGGATGCGCGCCGTCGACGTCGAGCTCGCCGGCGGCGAGGTCGTGCTGCGCGATGGGCTGCCGACGCGCGTCGATCTGGCGGAGGTGCGTGCCAGGTCCGCCGAACAGGCCGCCCGTCTCTTCGCCCAGCTGTAGCTGCCGGTCGCGCGGGTCGCACCACTGCGCGCGTCGGAGCGATGTGCCGCATGACGCGTCGCGGTCGTCACAGGGCGTTCACGCGGGTTGCTTGACATTTCGTCAAGGGGCCGACCACCATCGCTCGTCATGAGCACCCCCGCCGCCGTGTACCTCCAGGACGCCCATCCGATCCGGGAGGCGATGGAGATCGCCAGGTACGCGGAGGCCAAGGGCTTCGACGCGGTGTGGCAGGCGGAGAGCCGGCTCGTCCGGGAGGCGACGGTGCCGATGGCCGCGTTCCTCAGCGTCACGGACGAGATCAAGGTCGGCTCCGGCGTCGTCGACTGCTGGAGCCGCAACCCGGCGCGGCTGGCGGCCACGTTCTCGACCCTCGACGACCTCGCCCCCGGCCGCGTGATCCTCGGCATCGGCGCGTGGTGGGATCCGCTGGCCAAGAAGGTCGGCATCGATCGTGCCCGGCCGCTGACGGTGATGCGCGAGATCGTCACCTGCGTGCGCGCCTTGCTGCACAACGAGACCGTGACCTTCGACGGCGTGTACGTGCACCTCGACGGCGTCGAGCTCGACTACGTGTACCAGGAGCGCCGGGCGAAGGACGTGCCGATCTACATCGGTGCCACCGGATTGCAGATGATGGAGCTCACCGGCGAGATCGCCGACGGCGCGGTCCTCAACTACCTCGTCTCACCCGAGTACAACGTGACCGCGCTGGAGGCGCTCGAGCGGGGCGCCGCCAAGGCCGGACGTTCGCTCGCCGACATCGATCGACCGCAGCTGATCGTTTGCTCCGTGCACGAGGATCGTCAGACCGCGCTGGACATGGCCCGGCTGATGGTCACGCAGTACCTGGGTCAGCAGCCGCACATCATGAAGGCGTCGGGGGTCCCGCAGTCGCTGCTGGACAAGGTCGGCGAGGTGCTCACCTGGCCGGCCACCCACGAGCAGGTCGAGGCGGCGTCGAAGCTCGTCCCCGACGAGATCGTGCAGATGCTCACCGCGTCGGGCACGCCCGCGGAGGCGAAGGCCAAGGTGGCCGAGTACATCGCCACCGGAGCGACCTGCCCGATCCTCTACCCGCTCGGCGACGTGCACCAGATGATCGACGCCTTCGCCGACTGACTCCCCGACCCGTCGGCTGGGCGTCGGCTCGGGTCGGGTGGGCGCGATTCCGGCGTCATCTCGCAGATTGCGCGCCCACTCGGGTCGGAGCGAGGCGTGGTGCGGTCAGCGCGGGTCGCCGGCGAGATCGTCGCCGACGGTGCCGGACGTCCCGTCACCGTTGTTGCCGTTGCTGCCGTCGTCGTTGCCGTGGTGGAGGTCGGCTTCGACGAGCGGCATCACGCCGCCGAGCACGAGCTCGGCCTCGGCCTCCAGCGCCTCGGCAGCGCTGTGCAGCGCACCCTCGTGGACGACGTGGCGCGGCAGGTAGCGCACCACGAACGCCGCCGCCACCAGCGCGCCCAACGCGCCGACCGTGACGGCGACGTGCAGCCCGCCCACGAACGCCTCCTTGGCGCTGTCGGCGAGTGCGCGACCGGCTGTTCCGGGGAGCTTGGCCGCCTCGCTGATCGCACCGGCCAGGGACCCCTGCGCTCGCGACCTGCCACCCGGGTCGGTGATCGAGTCGAGCGCGCTGCCGAGCGAGCTGCTGTAGTGCGATGCGGCGAGCGATC
>JAODBQ010000359.1 GCA_025464045.1 Ilumatobacteraceae bacterium | reverse complement strand
CCGGCAAGATCGTCGAGCAGGCCGAGACGCCGGTGCTGTTCTCGGCAATGCGCCACCCGTACACCGAGGCACTGCTGCGCTCGATCCCGCGGGTCGAGGATCCCAGCCACACCCGGCTCAGGGTGATCATCGGCCGTCCCCCGAACCTGCTCGATCCGCCGCCCGGCTGCTCGTTCAGCCCACGCTGCCCGTACGCGCAGGACCGCTGCCGCGTCGAGGTGCCACCGCTGGAGCAGATGGGTGTCGGTGGCCACCGGTTCGCCTGCTTCTACCCGCTCGGCACGCGGGAGAACGCCGTCGCCCTCGAGCGCAACGTGGCTGCCGGATTGCCGCAGGCCATCGCGCTGGTCGAAGGTCGCGTGCCCCTGGGTGCGGACGCGATGCCGGCGACATACGGCTCGACGAGCGTGTGGGCTGGAGGTGAGGGACCGAAGAGTGAGGACGAGACGTCGACGCGCTGAACGACGGGTCGGCGGCGTGAACAACGAACGATGAAGCAGGATCCGAAGCGGGCGGGGCGGGGCGGGACGGCGCACGGCGTCGGACGAACCGGGCCTGGGGGCCCGACACATTCACACCAAATTGGGGAGAGAAATGTCTTTGAAGAAGCGCAGAACCAAGCTGCTCGCCACGATGGCGGTCCTCGCCGTCGTCGCGGGCGCGTGCAGTAGCGACAAGAGCCTTTCGCCGGCGTCCACCGCCGCGACGACCACGGCGGCGGGAAATGCAGCGACCACGGTGGCGAGCACAGCCTCCACGGCGGCGACGACGGCCACGACCGGTGGCTCGGCGACGACGAGCGGATCGACGGCGGGCAGCGGCTCCACGGCTACGACGGCGGCCAGCACCACACCGTCGAGCGGTTCGACGGCGCCGGTCAACAACCTCGCCAACAACGCCCCTGCGGACACCGCGGGCACACCGGCCAAGGGCGGGACCCTGGTGTTCGGCATCGACTCCGACAGCGCCAACCCCTGGGCGCCGTACCGCGTCAGCTGCGCGGGCAGCTGCTACTTCGAGCTCCAGGCGATCTCGGACAGCCTGTGGGGGCTCAGTGACAAGGGCGACATCGTGCCGATCCTCCTCAAGTCGGTCGACCACAACGCTGACTTCACCGAGTGGACGCTGCACATCCGCGACGGGATCAAGTTCCAGGACGGCACCCCGCTCGACGGCGACGCGGTGAAGTTCAACATCGACACCTGCCTCGACAGCCCGCTGACCGCCAGTGCATATGCGGCGATCGACAAGACGTCGGCGTCCGGTCAGGACGTCACGCTCACCACCAAGGGTGGACCGTGGGTGGCCCTGCCGGCCTACTTCGCCTACGCCCAGTGCGGGTACATGTTCTCCAAGCAGTGGCTGCAGAGCCTGCCCGACGTGCCGCAGCGCAACCCGAAGGCGCCGCGCTACGACGCCACGCTCGCAGGAACACCGGCCGACGGCGACGCCGCCAAGCCGGTCGGGCTCGGCGCGTTCACCTTCCAGTCGTACACGCCCGGCAACGGCAACTCGTTCAAGGCGACGAAGAACCCCGACTACTGGCGTGGCCCGAACGGGATCACCGGTGAGGACCTGCCGTACCTCGACGCGATCGAGTCCGTCGTCTACGTCGACGCCGACAGCCGCTTCAACGCGGTGCGCTCGGGCGACATCGACGGGATGGCGACGGCCAACTCCGACACGATCAAGACGGCGCTCGGTGACACGAGCCTGAAGACGGTCTCGAGCGACAAGTTCGGCGAGGTCGGCTACATCATGCTCAACGTCGCGCAGGGACCGAACGACCCGAACGGCGACAACGCCAAGAGCCCGCTGCTGCTCCTGCCCTGTCGCCAGGCACTCGCCGCGGCGATCGATCGTGACCGGGTCGCCAAGGAGCGCGGCGGCGGCATCGTGGCGCCCGCCGACGGTCCGTTCCCGCCAGGCTCGAAGGGCTACCTGCCCGACAGCGGCTACCCGAAGTTCGACGTCGCCCAGGCGCAGAAGTACATGGATGCCTGCCTCGCCGCTACCGGCACGAAGGACATCAACTTCACGTTCAACACGACGAACGACCCGTTCAACGTGGAGACCAACCAGCTCATCATCTCGATGTGGCAGGACGCCTTCGGCGACGCCGTGAAGACGAACATCACGCCGACCGAGCAGGGCCAGTACATCGGCCTCGCCCTCAACGGCACCTTTCAGGCGTTCGCGTGGCGCAACCACAGCGGCGTCGACCCGGACCAACAGCGGACGTGGTGGGCGAGCGCGGCGGCGAAGCCGATCGGCACCACCGCGGTGAACTTCGGCCGCTTCCAGGATCCGATCATCGACAAAGCGCTGGACACCATCAAGACCAACGGTGATCCGGCGGCCCGCAAGGCAGCAGCCGAGGACATCAACCGGGAGTTCGGTGCGCAGGTCTGGAACCTGTGGCTGACCCGCTCGGACTCGGCGATCATCATGCAGCCGTACGTCAACGGCATCAACTCCAACAAGCTGCCCGACGGGACCAACGGGATCGGTCTCTACGGCCAGCAGCGCCACCAGATCAGCCAGATCTGGTGCGACAACGGGAAGTGCGAGTAGGTCTCATGACCTTCGTGACCCGTTACCCGGGGACGACCACGGTGCTTGGCGCCGTGGCCGTCCTCGTGGTCGGGAGCGCACTCGGCCTCCCGATGATCCTGCTGTTCCTCGTCGCGTTCGCGCTCGTGGTGCTGGGCGCGGCGCTGGTGAACGGCACCTACGTGCTGCGCCGGCTGATCGTCGTGATCCCGACGTTGGTCATCGTCACCGCGTTCACCTTCTACCTGCAGAACGGCCGCGGGAACAAGCACGACCTGGCGTTCAACATCCTCGGGCCGGGCGCCACCGAGTCGGGTGTGGCGGGCATCGTCAAGCAGTTCCACCTCGACGAGCCCTTGCACACGCGGTACATGTTGTGGCTGAGCGACGCCGTGCGCGGCCACCTCGGCAAGTCGGCGATCTCGGGTCAGCAGGTGTCGACCGCGATCGGTAACGCGATCCCGGTCTCGCTGCAGCTGATGCTGTACGCGCAGATCGTCGCGCTCCTGCTGGCGGTGCCCGCCGGCGTCTACGCGGCCTACCGCTCGAACAAGCGCGGCGACCGGGTGACGAGCACCGTCGCCCTCGCCGCGCTGTCGGTGCCGAACTTCGTGCTGGCGATCGTGCTGATCCTGATGTTCGCCCTCGGTGGCCTGTCGGTGTTCGGTCACAAGTTCGGTGGCTCGATCTTCCCGACGTCGCGGTACGTGCCGTTCGGCGAGAACCCGGTCGAGCACTTCAAGCACATGGCCTTGCCCACGTTGGCGTTGGCGTTCGGTCAGGCCGCGGGGTACATGCGCGTGCTCAGATCGGACATGATCTCCACGCTGCAGGAGAACTTCATCACCACTGCGAAGGCCAAGGGCGTGCCCGATCGACGAATACTCTGGGGCCACGCGCTGCGCCCCTCGTCGTTCACGTTGCTCACCGTCTTCGGTGTCAACACGGCGACGCTCATCGGCGGCGCGCTGATCATCGAGACGATCTTCTCGCTGCCGGGCCTCGGCACGTTGATCGGCACGGCGATCTTCTCCAAGGACTTCCTCGTCGTGCAGGGCGTGGTCGTCGTCATCGCGGTCGGGTTCATCCTGATCAACTTCCTCGTCGACATGCTCTACGGAGTCCTCGATCCAAGGGTGCGCCATGTCCGTGCTTGATGTCGAAGCCGAATCCCCGATCGGGATCCAAGCGGTCACGGTCGCCGAGACCGACGAGAAGTATCGCAAGCGCAAGCTGGGCTTCTGGTTCTGGGCATCGGTGGTGTGGCTCGTGCTGCTCGTGCTGGCGGCGGTGTTCGCCGGCAAGATCGGGCTGCAGGATCCGAACAAGACGTTCCGGAACGTCGCCAGGCAGGGCCCGTCGGGTGCGCACTGGTTCGGTGCCGACAACATCGGCCACGACGTGTTCAGCCGCACGATCTACGGCGCGCGCCGTTCGCTCGCCGTCTCCGGGGTGGCCACCATCCTCGGTCTGGTGATGGGCGCGGCGCTCGGCCTGATCGCCGGCTACTACCGCAAGGCGCTCGACGGTGCCATCACCGCCGTCATGAACATCCTGCTGGCGATCCCCGGTCTGGTCCTGCTCCTCACGGTGATCGCCTTCCTCGCCCCGCCAGGCAAGGCGTCGCCGACCGCGCAGACGGTGTGGGCGACGGTCGCACTGTCGGTCCTCACCGTGCCGACGATCTCGCGGGTGACCCGTGCCCAGACGATGGTGTGGTCCGACCGCGACTTCGTGATGGCGTCGCGCACGCTCGGGACGCGCAACAAGCGGATCATCGTGCGTGAGATCCTGCCGAACATCGTGCCGGCGCTGGTCTCCTTCGCCTTCGTCGTCGGCGCCGCGCTGATCATCGTCGAGGCGGCACTGGCCTTCTTCGGCATCGGCGACGTGAGCGGCGTCAGCTGGGGCATCATGATCCAGAACGGACGCTCGCAGCTCGAGCGCTCGCCTCACATGGTGCTGTTCCCTGCGCTGTTCATGTGCATCACGATCCTCGCCCTCAACTTCGTCGGCGACCAGATGCGGGCGCGCTTCGACGTCCGCGAGGGTGGCATCTGATGGCCGGCACCGGTACCGCCCACCTCCGGGACCGGGACGACATCGTCCTGCGTGTCGAAGGTCTGGTGGTGGAGTTCCCGCTGGAGAAGGGGCAGAAGGTCCACGCCGTCTCGGGCATCAGCTTCGACATCGCCAAG
>JAODBQ010000352.1 GCA_025464045.1 Ilumatobacteraceae bacterium | reverse complement strand
TCAACGACACCTACGGCCACGAGGCCGGTGACAGAGCACTGCGAATGTTCTCCCAAGTGCTCGAGACCTCGCTGCGACAGTCCGACATCGCCGCCCGCTTCGGCGGCGAAGAGTTCGTGATCGCCATGCCCGAAGCATCCGCCGCGACAGCAGTCGCCGTGCTCGACCGGCTCCGCGAGCGACTCGCCGTCGTCGCCAACGAGTCCGGCAGCCCGACATTCACCGCCAGCTACGGAATCGTCGACTCCACACTCGGCGGATCACTCGAGGACCTGCTACGGGTCGCTGACGCTGCGCTCTACCGAGCCAAGGAAGAAGGGCGGAACCGTGTCACCGTGGCCGACGAGCGCGACGTGACAGCCGCCGCCCGTCCCGCCACAACTGCGACGAACCACCACGTGAAAACCGTCGGAGCGTTCCAACGCGCCGCCTCCCTCGACGACCCCATGCCACTGCTCCCGAACCACCACTGACCCATATTGCTCCGAGCAGCCAACCGGACGAGTGTCACCCAACGCCGGCCCCTACGTCTCGTTGTTGTCCTGGTGACTTGATCGGGCTCCGTGGTTTGTCAGGACAAATTGGAGCAGTTCGTCACGATCGAGTCGGGCGCCGCGTGACATCCATCGGTGAGCGTCGGGCGTATCAGCCAGGGCTTCTTGCGTTTGGCGCCGCTGCTCGATGAAGACGGCGTGGCTGATGCCGTGGGCTTGTAGGTGGCCGAGCAGCACGGTCGCGTGTTCGAGGTGGCCGATCTTCATCCAGTAGAGGGCGAGCGCTTCGACCGACGGCCAAGTGTCCTGCCAGTCGCGTGATTCGTAGAGCTGGCGTACGGCGTGAAGGAGGGAACGTTCGGCGTCGTGGGCGTCTGTCGTCACGGCCAGGAACGCCTGGGACATCGGCAGGATGCCCTGCATGAGGAGGTTGCCGCTGCGCTCGGCGAGGGCGAGGGCCCGCACGTAGTGGTCGGCGGCGGATTCGTAGTGACCCGCGGATCGGGCAACGGCGCCCGTGGCGTAGGCGACGACGGCGTCCAACGCGGGGTTCTGGAGTGGTGCGGCGAGCCGTTGGGTGCGTGCGAGGAGCTCTTCGGCCGAGTCGGGATCGGCGCCGGTGACGGCCATGACGGCGCCGAACGCGGCCGTCACGGAGGCCCTGAACGGGTACCGAGCAGGATCGATGGTCTGCACCGCGGCTTTGCTTGCGGCCCATCCTTCCTCTCTGCGGCCGAGGTACCAGTGGGCGCCCGCGGCGGCTGCCCAGCACGCCCACGTGTCCGGCTCGGTCGGTGATTGCGCCGTTGCGAGTCCCGTTTCGGTCAGGCTGAGCGCATGGTCGTAATCGCCTCGCACTGCGGCGAACACCGCGGCGATGCCGTACGCGGTCGGCGTCGCGAGCCGCGCGGCCACGGTTTGGCTGGCCCAATCTTCGAGCTCGTACCGCTCCTCCAGGTAGGCGAAGAAGTAGACGGCGTCGAGGAGGTCGGTTGCCGCGGCTTGCTCCTCCTGTGTGATCGCCCATTGGACCGCGGCCCGGAAGTTGGCCCACTCGGACCGGAGCGCGTCAGCGCCGGCCGCGTGGGCGCGGCCTTCGTAGTGCCGGCGGCCCTCGCGGGCCACGCCGAGGTAGTAGCGGAGGTGGCCATCTCGCAGCTCGCCGGCTTGGGCGGTCTCGTCGAGTCGTTCCTCGCCGAACTGCCGCAACGTCTCGAGCAGCCGGTAGCGGGCGCGACTGCCGGCCCGGTCGGCGACCACCATCGACTTGTCGACGAGCGCGGCCAGATCGCCGGCGACGTCGAGCCGGGCGAGAGGCTCGTCGGCGCAGATCGCTTCGGCGGCGGACAGGGTGAAGCCGCCGGCGAACACCGACAGTCGCCCGAACAGCACCCGCTCCGCTTCGGGGAGAAGCCGGTACGACCACTGCACGGTCGCCGCAAGCGTGTGGTGGCGCTCCAACCCGCGGCGTCCACCCCGCAGCAGCCGGAACCGATCATCGAGCCGCTCAGCTAGGTCGGCGACGGTCATGAAGCGGACCCGCGCGGCCGCCAACTCGATCGCGAGCGGGATCCCGTCAAGGCGTTCGCAGAGCTCGGCGATCACAGCGCGGTCGCCCTCCGAGGGCGAGAACGCGGCGTCGGCAGCCTCGGCGCGATCGCAGAACAGTCGCACGCCCTCCGTCGCCGCCGACAACGACGGCACCGCCCACACCCGCTCGCCGGCCACGCCCAGCGGCTCTCGACTGGTGGCCAGCACCGTCACCGTCGGACACGTCTCGGAGATCCCGCCCACCAGCTCGGCGGCCGCGTCCAGCAGATGCTCGCAGTTGTCCAGGATCAACAGCAGGCGCCGGCCCCGAAGGGCGTCGATCACGCTGTCGACCAGCGATAGGCCCACTTGGGGCCGGATCGACAGGATGGTCGCCACCGCGTGCGCGACGGCGGCCGGCTCCGCGACGGGGGCCAGCTCGCACAACCACACGCCGCCGGGGAACTCGTCGGCGACCATCCCGCCCGCCTCCAGCGCCAGGCGGGTCTTGCCCACTCCGCCCACCCCCGTCAGCGTGATCAGCCGCCGCAGCGGCGCGTCGGCCGCCAGACGCCGCAACTCCTCGCCGTGGCCCACGAAGCTCGTCGCCGCCGCCGGCAAGTTCCCCGCCAGGTGCGCCGGGGTGCGCAGCGGCGGGAACTCCAGCGCCAGACCGGGTCCGCACACCTGGAACAGCCGCTCCCGTCTCGCGAGACCCGCGAGCTCGTGCTCGCCCAGGTCGACGAAGGTGATGTCCTCGGGGGCACGATCTCGCAGCAGTTCCTCCACGGCCTGGGACACGACGATCTGACCGCCGTGAGCGGCCGCCATGAGGTGGGCGGCCCGGTTCACCGCCGGCCCGAGATAGTCACCGTCGCGCTCATCGGCCGTACCCGTGTGGATGCCCATCCGCACCCGGACCTCAGCCGGCTCCGGCCACGGCCCCGCGCTCAGTCGTCGCTGTGCCTCCACCGAGGCCGCCACCGCATCCCCCGCCGTCCAGAACGCCGCCGAGCACGCGTCGCCGACGGTCGAGAACACGTCGCCGCCGTGCTCTTCGATCACGGTTCGGAGAAGCCGGTCATAGGCGCCCAGGGCCAAGCGCATCGCCTCCGGCGACTCCCCCCGCAGACGGGTCGAGCCCTCCACGTCGGTGAACAAGAACGTCACCCTCCCGTGCGGCCGGGCGTCCACGCCCTCAGTCCCCACGAACAGCCGCGGCGGTTCACCGGACGCCACGCGCGACGCGGCTGTCGGCTGCCGGCGCGTGACGGGAGGCCCGGACGCCGACCAGTCCAAAGCCGGAGCATGCCGCAAGATGTCACGCTCCAGCTGGGCGAGCTCCGAGCTGGGATCGAGGCCGAGCTCGTCCGCGAGCCGACGGCGGAGCCGTTGGAAGGCCGCCAACGCGTCCGCCTGGCGCCCGGCCCGGTACAGGCACACCATCAACAGGGCCCACAGCCGTTCCCGCAACGGATAGACGGCAACCAACCCCTCCAGCTCCGCCACCAGCTCGTGGTGTCGCCCGAGCGCAACGTCGGCTTCCAGCCTCGCTTCCACCGCCGAGACCCGCAGCGCATCGAGGCGCTGCGCCTCGTGGCGGACCGGCTCGGCGTCGGCGACGTCGGCCAGCGCCGGGCCGCGCCACAGTGCCAACCCCTCCGCCAGCAGCTCGACGGCGGCCGCGGCGCGCCCGTCGCGCACGGCGGCGCGCCCCTCAGCCAACAGACGCTCGAAGCGCCAGGCGTCGAGGTCCTGAGAAGGGATCACGAGCCGGTACCCGGGTTCGGCCGTCACCAGCATCCGCGGTGTGGCACCGCTCGACACACCGGGTTCGATGGCCTTGCGCAGCTGGCTGATGTAGTTCTGGAGAATGCCGATGGCGGTGGCGGGCGGACGCTCCGGCCAGACGGCATCCACCAGCGTGTCCGCCGGCACCACCTCGCCGGCGCGGACGACCAGCACCGCCAG
>JAODBQ010000337.1 GCA_025464045.1 Ilumatobacteraceae bacterium | reverse complement strand
ACGGCCGAGCTCCGCCCGGGCAGCGCCGACCGCGTCGCGGCAGGCGTCCGCGGTCTGCGCTCTACGGTCAGCGGTCAGTGGTCCGCCCGATGACGCCGGCGTGGCATCGTGGCGGCGATGGTCACGGGCGGAGCACCGATCGGCGCGGCCGGGTCGATCGGCACCTGGGTGCTGCACGTCGACCTCGATCAGTTCCTGGCCGCCGTCGAAGTGCACCGCCGGCCCGAGCTTGCCGGTCTGCCGGTGGTCGTCGGGGGCGACGTGAACCCACGCCGGCCGCGGCAGGTCGTTGCCACCGCGTCGTACGAGGCCCGCGCACATGGGATCCGCTCGGGGATGCCGCTCGGGCAGGCGCTCCGGCGATGTCCGGAGGCGATCTTCCTGGCGTCGGACCGTCCGGCCTACGACGCCGCGTCGGCCGAGGTGATGGCGACGTTGCGGACGTTCCCGGCGACGGTCGAGGTGTGGGGCTGGGACGAAGCGTTCCTCGGCGTCACCACCGACGAACCGGAGGCGTTCGCCCACGACATCAAGGCCCGGGTCGCCGCGGTCACGGGTCTGTCCTGCGCCGTCGGCATCGGCGAGACCCGGCTGCTGGCCAAGACGGCGACCGGGTTCGCCAAGCCGGGCGGTGTCGCCCGCCTGACGCGACGCGAGTGGATCCCGAGGATGGGCCAGGAGCCGGTCACTGCGATCTGGGGTGTCGGGCCGCGAACGTCGGCCCGTCTCGTCGAGCTGGGCATCGTCACCGTCGAGGACCTCGCCCGCGCCGACCACGAGCAGCTCGCGCGCAGCTTCGGCCCGACGATCGGTCCCCACCTGCGAGTCCTCGGGCTCGGCGGCGACGACTCGCCGATCGTCGACGAGCCGCACGTCGCGCGTGGGCGCGGCAAGGAGGAGACGTTCACCACCGACGTCACCGATGCGGCGGCGATCGTCGACCACGTCCAGCGGCTCGCGCGTGATGTGACGGCCGCGGTGGTCGCAGATGGACGACGGGTCACCCACGTCGCGGTGAAGGTCCGCACGTCGAGCTTCTTCACCCGCACCAAGGTCAGCAAGCTGCCGGCACCTACGAGCGAGTCGGACGAGGTCGCGGCCATGGCGCTGACGGTGCTGGCCAGATTCGGCGAGCTGCGACCGGTGCGCCTCCTCGGCGTGCGGGTGGTCCTGGAGATGCCGCCGTGAGTCGAGCGCGCGGGCGCGGGCACGCGATCAGCGGCGACGTCGCTCAGGCGACGAGTGGCGGTCCGCCGGGCTCCTGGCTGGTGAGGTGGGCCACATCGGTTCGGGTCGGCGCACCGTCGAGGTCGGTGCCGCGAACGACGCCGACGAGGTCGTCGTACGGCGAGACCCATTCGCCGAGGATGCAACTCGGCTCGGCGGTGCTGCTCCAGCCGGCGATGATCTGACCGTCGTCGGGACGGACGAGCAGCACGTCGGAGTCCGGACCGAGGTGTGCCGTGACGAGGTAGCGGGTGACGGTGTCGCTGACAGCGATGCGTTCGAGGTTCATGTGGTCCTCACTGGCGCCGCTGGGCGGGCCACCACGCAGCGTAGGACTTGCTGCTGAGACGATCTTCGTGGCCGCCGCGCCCGCCGGCGCCTGTTGGCGTCCGCTGGGCAGAACGTCGCCGCGCTCATCGATCGAGTCGGAGGTGCGTCGGGTCGCCCGCCGTGGCCGGGCGGCGGTGGGCGGCGGCGTGGGTCCGAGTCGCTGTGTGCGGCGCGAGTCGCTGGAGCGGGTTTTCCCGGCCGGGCGACTCGGGGCACGTCCTCCGACTCGGACCACGGCGCTCCGACTCGGACCACGGCGCTCCGACTCGGACCACCGGCCAGCGACTCGGACGGCGGGGGCTTGGAGCTGGGCGCTGGAAGGGTGGGTATACGGGTGGGGGAGGGCGGGCAAGAGGGACGTCAGCACCGGACGAACGGCGCCTCCATCGCCGTCGCCGGTCTGGGGCGCCCTGCTCACCACCGCCCGCTGAACAGGGCGCCCCGTGCACTCCGCGCCCCCACGACATCGCCGTCCGCGCAAGGCCGCGCGGGGCACGGTTGCGGCTGTGCTCGGACGGCGGACGTGCGGGCGTGGTCCGCGGACCGCGTGAACGTCGACGGCGATCCCACGCGCGCCGCAACCCGCGATCTCCAGCCGGTGTCGGCGCCCTCGAACGCAACGCGGCATCGGGGTTCGCCCGGCGGAACACGGGGTATCGCGCGCGCCATCAGCGACGACGGGGTGACCAACTTCCACAGCACGATCGACGTCTCGGTCAACGGTCAGCGACGGTCCGACGAGGTCGACCATCGATCGACGTTGCTCGACTACCTGCGCGAGCACCTCGGTCTGACCGGCTCGAAGAAGGGCTGTGACCACGGGCAATGCGGCGCGTGCACGGTGCTGCAGGACGGGCTGCGGATCAACAGCTGCCTGCAGCTCGCGGTGATGGCTGACGGCACCGAGGTGATCACCATCGAGGGCATCGACGCCGAGGGCATCGACGCCGAGGGCATCCACACAGAGGGCATCGACGGCACCGTCGACCGTGCCGGCTCCGGCGGCGGAGGTGCGTCGCTGCAGCGCACGTTCGTGGAGCTCGATGGACTGCAGTGCGGCTACTGCACGCCCGGCCAGATCTGCTCTGCGGTCGGCGTGATCAGGGAGATCGCAGCCGGTTGGCCGAGTGCGGTGATGGAGCAGGTCACGGACCGCCCCGCGTTGACCGAGGCGGAGGTCCGCGAGCGGATGAGCGGGAACCTGTGCCGGTGCGGCGCGTACGTCAACATCGTGCCGGCGATCCTGCGCGCCCAGGAGCTGCGGTCGTGACGCCGCTCGGGTACGCACGCCCCCGCGACGTCGCCGACGCGCTGGACCGTGCCGCGGCGCCGGGGGCGATGTTCATCGGCGGCGGGACGAACCTCGTCGACCTGATGAAGCTGGGTGTCGAGACCCCTGCGGCGCTCGTCGACGTCGGCCGGCTCGGTCTGGATCGGATCGAGGAGCTGGCGGGGGGTGGGCTGCGGATCGGTGCGGCGGTGCGCAACAGCCGGCTGGCCGCCGATGCTCGGGTGCGCCAGCGCTACCCGGTGCTGGCCGAAGCGCTCGTCAACGGCGCCTCGGGGCAGCTGCGCAACATGGCGACCGTCGGCGGCAACCTGCTGCAGCGCACGCGGTGCGCCTACTTCCAGGACACCTCGGCCGACTGCAACAAGCGGGTTCCCGGCAGCGGCTGCTCGGCGCGAGCCGGTGATCATCGCAACCTGGCGATCCTCGGGGGCTCACCGGCATGCATCGCCACGCATCCGTCCGACATGGCCGTCGCGATGGTGGCGTTGGACGCCGTCGTCAACGTGCGCACGCCCGCCGGGACGAGCCGCACCGACGTCCGCGAGCTGCACCGGTTGCCCGGTTCGACGCCGCACATCGAGACCGTGCTCGCGGCGGGCTCCTTGATCGAATCGGTGGACCTCCCCGCGCCGGTCGAGGCGCGGTCCACGTACCGCAAGGTGCGCGACCGGGCGTCGTTCGCGTTCGCCGTGGCGTCCGTCGCGGCCATCGTGCAGCTGGACGATCGGCGGGTGCGTGACGTGCGGATCGCGCTCGGCGCCGTCGCGCCGCGACCGTGGCGCGCCTCTGCGGCGGAAGATGTGATCCGCGGCGAGTCGCCGTCGACCGCGCTGTTCGAGTCGGCGATCGCTGCGGAGCTCGCCGACGCCGAGCCGTTGCGCGGCAACGCCTACAAGGTCCCGTTGCTCAGGAACCTCGTCGTGCGCGTGCTCTGCGAGCTGTGCGGCGTGGACCCGCCCGTGCGGAGCCTCGCGTGACGTCGCTCGACAGTGCGCTCGAGGTCGACGCCGAACGACTGACCGACGCCGACGGGACGCTGCTGCGCGTGGACGGACCGGACAAGGTGACCGGGCGGGCCGTGTACGCGGCGGAGCACCACTTCGCCGACCAGGCGTATGCGGTGCCCGTCACGTCGACGATCGCGAAGGGCATGATCATGGCGATCGACGTCGCCGACGCCGAGGTCGTTGCCGGGGTGCTCACGATCATCAGTGCCGACCACGCGCCGGTGCTCCCGGAGGGCGACGATGGCGAGCTGCGGCTGTTCCAGTCGCACGAGGTCGCGTATCGCGGCCAGATCGTCGCTGCGGTCGTCGCGACCAGCCTCGAAGCCGCGGTGGAGGCCGCCGGCCTCGTGCGGATCCGCTACGACGAGGCTCCCGCCGACGTCCTGCTGCGGACGGACCACCCACGCCTCTACGCGCCGGAGCATGTCAACCCGGACTTCGCCACGGACACCACGGTGGGCGATGTCGAGGCGCAGCTCGCCCAGGCCGACGTGGTCGTGGACGCCACCTACACGACGCCGGGCGAGCACAACAACCCGATGGAGCCCCACGCCACGATTGCCGTGTGGGACGCGGGCCGGCTCACGTTGTACGACTCCGTGCAGGGCTCGCAACGCGCTCGCCGAGCGGTGGCGGCGGCGCTGGGCATCGATCCCGACGACGTGCGGGTCGTGTACCAGTTCGTCGGCGGCGGGTTCGGTTCGAAGGGTTCGTCGCGGCCGCAGGCCATCGTCGCCGCGCTGGCCGCGCGCGAGGTCGACCGGCCCGTGGTGTGCGTGGTCAGTCGTGCGCAGATGTTCACGATGACCGGGTACCGCACGCCGACGATCCAACGGGTGCAGCTCGGAGCGACCGCCGACGGGCGGCTCACCGCCACCGCCCACGATGTCTGGGAGCAGACCTCGACCATCGCGGAGTTCGCCGAGCAGACGGCAGTGGCGACCCGGCACATGTACGCCGCGCCCGGCCGCCGGACGACCCATCGGCTCGTCGCGCTCGACGTGCCGACGCCGGCGTGGATGCGTGCGCCCGGGGAGTGCCCCGGCATGTTCGCGCTCGAGTCCGCGATGGACGAGCTGGCGACGGCCTGCGCGATCGATCCGGTCGAGCTGCGGATCATCAACGAGCCCGACCTCGACCCCGAGACGGGCACCCCGTTCGGTGATCGGCGGCTCGTGCAGTGCCTGCGCGACGGGGCACGGCGGTTCTCGTGGGCCGAACGCCGAGGTCGTGGGCCGCAGCGAGACGGCGCATGGTTGTCGGGCGTCGGTGTCGCGTCGTCGGTGTACCCGGCGCGGGCGCAGACGTCCGCGGCGAGAGCGACGGCGTACCCCGACGGGCGGTGGCTCGTCGAGATCGACGCTGCGGACATCGGGACCGGCTCGCGCACCGCACTGCTCGGGTACGCAGCCGAGTGCTTGGCGGTCAGCGCCGATCGTGTCGAGCTGCGGATCGCGGACAGTGCCCTGCCTGCGGCGATGATCGCCGGTGGCTCGATGGGCGCCGCGTCCTGGACGTGGGCGATCGGCAAGGCCTGCGCCGAGCTGCAGCAGCGGCTCGACCGATCCGATGGCTCGATCCCGGCTCTCGGGATCGCGGTCGAGGTGTCGACGAAGGACGAGGTCGCCGCGCTCCCCGACGTGTCGCGGTTCTCGTTCGGCGCGCAGTTCGTGGAGGTCCGCGTCAACACGGACACGGGCGAGACCCGCGTGCCGCACATGCTCGGCGTGTTCTCCGCGGGGCGCATCCTCAACCCGGTGATGGCCCGTTCGCAGCTGATCGGCGGGATGACGATGGGCCTCTCGATGGCGCTGATGGAGGAAGCGATCCTCGACGTCGAGCTCGGCTACGTCGTCAACCACGACCTCGCGCAGTACCACATCGCCACGCACGCGGACGTCCCCTCGATCGAGGTGCACGTGTTGGACGGCGGCCGCTCCGACCTCGGCAGGGCCGGCGCGCAGGGCGTGGGCGAGGTCGGCATCGTCGGCGCGGCGGCCGCGGTGGCCAACGCCGTCCACCACGCGACCGGCATCCGCGTGCGCGACCTGCCGATCCGTCTCGACAGGTTGCTGCCGTGCTGATCCTGATCCTGGTCATCGTGATCGTCGTGCTCCTGCTCGGCGGCGGTGGCTACGGGTACGGCCGGCGGCGGCGTTGACCGGCATGACGGTCCCCGTGCTGCGCCTGATCCTCGGCGCCGCGGCGTTGTTGGCCGAGGTGGCGCTGATCGTCGGCTTCGCCCGTCGCGCCAGCCGCTGACGTCGCTCGACGCGTCGGCTCACCCGTCGCGGTCGTCGGCGTCGTCGCGGTCGTCGCGTTCTGGCCCGTAGGTCCAGTCCGGCCGCTTGCGGCGGTGGCTGAGGTCGTACGTGACGGTCCCGTCGTCGTCGATGTCCTCGATCAGCGGGATGTCGACGATCCGCGGCGCGACCACGCGATCCTCCATGAAGTCGGTCAGGTCGTGGGGGAAGGTGCGCATGATGCTCGACACGACCGCCTGCTCCTCGGTGCCGACGTAGCAGCGGTTCGCGTCGGTCACGGAGCGCAGCAGCGCCTCGAGATCACCGAGCACCGCATCCCTGACGTTCCCGTTGATGATGTCCGCGAGGCGGTCGGTGATCGCCAACGAACCCTGCTTGCACGGGGGGCACTGACCGCAGGACTCGATCGACAGGAACCGGGAGACCGCGTGGGCCACCACGGTCATGTTGACGCTGTCGTCGTAGACGACGAAGCCGGCGGCGCCGAGCCCGGTGCCGAGGGCCGCGAAGTGCTCGTAGGTGAGCGGGGTCGCGAAGTGTTGCGCGGGCAGCACCGGGTTGGACACCCCCGAGAGGGCGGCCTTGAACTGCCGACCCGGCAACGGCCCGCCGCAGGCGTCGAGCACCCGGTCCAGCGGGCATCCCAGCGGCACCTCGTGCACGCCCGGATGGACCACGTCGCCGACGATGGTCACGAGGATGTTGCCCGGCGACGCGGCTGTGCCCATCGTGCGGAACCAGTCGACACCGTTGCTGAGGATGTGCGTGACAGACGCGAGCGTCTCGACGTTGTTGACCACCGTCGGGTTGGGCGACGAACGTTCCCGCAGTGCCACCGATTCTGCTTCCCAGCCACCGGCCGGCTCGGTCGCGAAGAGCCCGAGGAGGTACGGCGGGAGCAGCCGGGGGAGTGGTTCACGGCCCTCGATGACCTCGAGCAAGGCCTTCTCCTCCCCGAGGAGGTACTCACTCGGCCCCTGGACGATGTTGATGCTCAGCTCCTGCAGCAGGCCGGTCCCGCTGAGCTCGACGGCCGCACGGGTCAGCGCCTCGACCTCCCGACCGTACGCGTGCTTGGTCACGAGGTAGATCGTGCCGGCCCCGACGACGAACGCGGCGATGGCGGCGCCTTCCACGATCCGGTACGGGTCGCGGCG
>JAODBQ010000111.1 GCA_025464045.1 Ilumatobacteraceae bacterium | reverse complement strand
ATCAGCGCCTGGCCGGGCCGTGCGCCCGGCCCGAACCGGGCCCCGAGGGCGCCGAGGGCGCCGACCCGGCGGCTACCTGATCAGCGGGTCGCGGGGCAGGCCGAGCGTGCGCTCGCCGATCTGGTTGCGCTTGATCTCCGACGTGCCCCCGGCGATCGACCTCGCGCGGTGCCAGAGCACGAGCCCCCCGGCCAGTGCGCCGGACCCGTCCATGAACGCCGTGTCGGGACCGGTGAGCTTGGAGACGATCGCGGTTGCCTCGTGACCGTTCTCGGAGAGGACCAGCTTGGTGATGTTGCCCTCGGGGCCCGGCGCCCCGCCGGCGACGGCGCGGTGGGCCGTGCGCAGGTTGAGCATCGACATCGCGTGGTTCACCGCGAGGTAGCGACCGATGCGCTCGGCCCCACCCGGCAGCCGTTCCGGGTGGGCGTCGAGCAACCTGACGATCGCCTCGTCGGACGCGCCGATCCCACCTCCGGAGCCGCCGCCGATGCTCACGCTCTCGTTGCCGAGCGTGGCGCGCGCCACCGTCCAACCGCTGTCGACCGGACCGATCACGTCGTCGTCGGGCACGAGCACGTCGTTGAAGAAGACCTCGTTGAACTCGGAGCCGCCCGTCGCCATCTTCAGCGGTCGCACCTCGACACCTTGGGCGTGCATGTCGATCACCATCATGGTGATCCCGTTGTGCTTGGGCGCATCGGGGTTGGTGCGGATGGTCGCCAGCCCGTAACCGGCGACGTGGGCGCCGCTCGTCCAGACCTTCTGCCCGTTGACGAGCCAGCCACCGTCGACCCGCGTGCCGCGCGTCGTGATCCCGGCGGCATCCGATCCGGCGTCGGGCTCGCTGAACAGCTGGCACCAGATCACCTCCTGCGTCAGGGCCGGGCGGACCCAGCGCGAGACCTGCTCCTCGGTGGCGTGCTGGATGAGGGTGAGGATCACCCAGCCGGTGATGCCGTACTGCGGCCGCTGGATGCCTGCGGCCGCGAACTCCTGCTCGATCACGAGCTGCTCGATCGCGCCCGCGCCGCGACCGTACGGCGGCGGCCAGTGCGGCATCGCGTACCGCTCGTTGATCATCAGGTCCCGCTGAGCCGTGCCCTCCAACGTCGTGGCCTCGGCGGCGAACGCGCGGACCGGGCCACGGATCTCCTCGGCCTCCGGGGGCAGGTCGACGGACTTCTCGCGACGCACCCCGGCGCGCGTCAGATCGGTGGCGTCGGCCGCGGCGGCATCCGCGTCGAGCACGGCGCCGATCGCGGTGGCACGGCGCAGGAACAGGTGGCAGTCGTGCTCCCACGTGAACCCGATCCCGCCGTGCACCTGCATGCCGAGGTTCGCGCACTCGTCGGCGGCGGGAACGGCGAGCGACGCGGCGATCGCTGCCGCGTACGAGAACTGCTCGCCGCCGCCGGCCGCGGCGCGAGCCGCGTCCCACACGGCCGCGGTGGCCAGCTCCGTGGCCACGGCCATGTTGGCGCAGTGGTGCTTGACCGCCTGGAACATGGCGATCGGGCGACCGAACTGCTGGCGCGCCTTGGCGTACTCGGCGGCGAGCTCGGTGGACTCACGCGCCACGCCCACCGCCTCGGCGGACAGGATCGTCCGCGCGAGATCCAGGAGCAGTCGGCGTGCGCCCGGCAGGACGTCGACCACCGCGCCGGAGAACGTGACGCGTCCGGTCCGGCGGGTGAAGTCGAGGTTGAGCGGCGTCTCGACCGTGACGCCGTCGGCGGCGCGGTCGACCACCACGACGTCGTCGCCGACAGGCACGAGGAGCACGTCGGCCAGGCCGGCGCCGAGCACGGCCCCCGCCGCGCCGTGGAGCGCCCCGTCGCGCAGCTCGACCTCGCCACCGAGCGCGACCGCACCGGTCGTCGAACCGTCGGCGAGGCCGGGGAGCAGCCGCGTGCGGAGGTCGTCGGTGCCGGCGGCGACCAGCACCGCGCTGGCGATCAGGGTCGGGACGAACGCGCCGGGCGCGAGCGCCCGCCCGAGCTGCTCGACGACCACGACGACCTCCTCGAGCCCGAACCCGGAGCCGCCGAGCTCCTCCGGAACGTGCAACCCGAGCCAGCCGAGATCGGCCGCCGCGGCGTAGAACGAGGCGTTCGGTTCGTCCGGCGCTTCGAGCAGCGCACGTGCGGCGGCGCGGGACTCGTTCTTGGCCAGGAAGCTCGACACTGTGCTCGCGAGGGCGCGGTGATCATCGGTGATGGCGATCGACATGTCGAATGCATAATCGCCACGCGGCCGCCGGTGCCATCTGGGGCGTCCGCCGGTGAGAAATCGGACGCCGTTCCGCTACGTCTGGCCGTCCGAGCTCGACTTGATGGCACGACCGCGCACGTCGCGGTGTGGGAGAAGTCCGCGTCGCGGTGGCTCAGGCGTCGACGTCGTCGAAGTAGCGGAGGCTGGCTCCCGCGACGAGCTGTCCCATCTCGGCGATGGCCCCCTCGCCGGCACGCCAGGCGCGGTACGCGTCGTCGTCGGCGCGCGAGGCCCATCGCTCGACGAGCAGGATCGAGTTGGGCCGGTCGTGATCGCGGTGGACCGTGACGCCCTCACAGCCCTGGCGGGCTCGGGTGTCGCCGAGGCTGCGTCGGAGCACGGCGATCATCTCGTCCGCGGCACCCCCCACTGCTTCCAGCTCCAACAGCACGAGGATGCTCATCTCCGACCCCTGACGCTCATGGTCACCACCCGACCCAGGCGCAGGACGGTAGCCGACCCGATGCGCGTCGTCCCTCACCGTACGAGCACGAACTCCCGGAGGCCACCCTCGTCGAACGCCGCCTCGGCGCGGCGGCGGTACTCGCCGAAGCCACCGGCGTAGGCCACGACCTGTCGGGGCTTGCCGGGGATGTTCGCGCCCATCCACCAGCTGTTCGCCTGCGGCAGCAGCGTCGCGTTGACGACGTCGTTGACGTGGCCGACCCATGCCTCCTCGGCGTCAGACGTCGGCTCGATCGCCGCGGATCCCGTTGCGTCGAGCTGGTCGATGATCCGCACGATGTAGCGCACCTGGTAGTCGCCCAGCAGCGGTGGGGAGAAGAACGCGCTCGGGCTCTGCACCGCGTTGAGGAAGAACATGTTGGGAAAGCCGCTGCTCATCATCCCGAGGTGGGTGCGCGCCCCGGACGCCCACGCGTCCTTCAACGACGCCCCCGCCCGCCCCCTGATGTCGATCCGCGTCAGGCCACCGGTGCCGGCGTCGAAGCCTGTGGCGCTGATGAGCACGTCCAGCTCGTGCTCCTCGCCGCTCTCGAGCCGCAGACCGTGGGCGGTGATCTCGGCGATCGGGTCCGTCGCGACGTCGACGAGGCTGACGTTCTCGCGGTTGAACGCCGCGTAGTAGCCCGCCTCGCCGCACGGTCGCCTCGTGAACGGCGGATGGTTCTTCGGGATCAGCAGCTCGGCGACGCCGGGGTCGTCGACGATGCTGCGGATCTTGCGTTCGATGAAGTCGCGCAGCGTGTCGTTCGCGTCCTGGTCGGTCAGCAGGTCGCCGAAGCTGCCGCCGACGTGCAGGGCGCAGTCAGCCCAGCGCGCCTCGTACTCGCGCTCGCGCTCCTCGGCGGAGACGTCGAACACCTTCGTGTCCGATGGCAGCCTGACCTCGAAGCCGACGAGCACGACGCCCGCCCCGCGCACCTCGTGCTCGTGCCGGCGGATCTGCGGGTAGATCGCCTTCACCCGAGACTCGTACTCCGCGGGCATCGGCATGTTGTTCATCGGGAAGCACCAGTTCGGCGTCCGCTGGAACACCGTCAGGTGCCCCGTCTGCGGTGCGATCCTCGGCACCAGCTGCACGGTCGTGGCGCCGGCGCCGATGACGCCCACTCGCCGCCCGGTGAGGTCGACGCCCGCCTGCGGCCAGGCGCCGGTGTGGACGAGCTCGCCCTCGAAGCGGGCGAACCCGGGGATGTCCGGCCAGTGCGTCGCCGAGAGGAAGCCGACCGCCATCACGCAGAAGCGTGCGGTCAGCCGGCGCCCGTCGGCGGTCGTCACGGTCCATCGCTTGGCCTGCTCGTCGAAGATGGCGGAGATGAGCCGGGTGTCGAACTCGATGTCGCGGCGCAGGTCGAGCCGGTCGGCAACCCACTCGAGGTAGCGCAGCACGTCCGGCTGCTCCGAGTACCGCTCGGGCCAGGTCCACTCCTGCTGGAGCTCGTCGGAGAACGCGTACGAGTACTCGAGGCTCTCGATGTCGACGCGGGCGCCCGGGTAGCGGTTCCAGTACCACGTGCCACCGACGCCGCTCCCGGCCTCGAGCACCACGCACCGCAGGCCGTTCGCGCGGAAGTGGTGCAACGCGTTCAACCCGGCGAAGCCTGCCCCGACGACGATCACGTCGTGGTCGGGGGCTGCCCCGGGCGAGCGTGTGTCAGCTGGCATCGACGTCTCCGTCCTCTCGGTTCGCGATCGGGTCGTGGCTACTGCTCGAACGTTCCCGTGAGGAGCGCCCGGCCGATCGTGTGCCCGAACATCGTGAAGCCGACGTAGGCCGGCGTGGCGCCGGCGTCGGCGCCGGTGTGCTCGACGTCGAGGGCGTGGACCGCGAACACGTACCGGTGCGGCCCGTGGCCCGGGGGCGGCCCGGCGCCGATGTACCCGGGCATGTTGGCGTCGTTGCGGGTCTGCACCGCGCCGGCGGGCAGGCCCGCACCGTCCTGCGCACCGGCACCGGCGGCGAGCTCCGTGACCGACGCGGGGATGTCGAACACGACCCAGTGCCAGAAGCCGCTCCCCGTGGGCGCATCGGGATCGAAGCACGTCACCGCGAAGCTCTTCGTGCCCTGCGGCGCGCGCTCCCACCGCAGCTGCGGCGAGGTGTCGCTCCCACCGGCCCCGAAGATGCCGCTCGCCTGGGCCGCGGCCAGCGGCTGACCCTCGGTCACCTCGTCGCTGCTGACGTCGAACGTCGGCACTGCGGGCAGGAAGTCGTACGGGAGGGGTGCGTGCGGTCGATCGGCCATGGACGCGAATGTACGCCCGGCGGGGTCGACGTCGATCAGCGTGGTGCCGGCGGGAGGTGCCGGAGCGGCGGACGTCGCCGAGCCGCTCACGCGCCGCGGTTCCGCCCGATCACGACCGTGGCCCCGAGCTCCTCGGAACGGACGACGGACGGTTCGAGCCGGGCGTCGGCGAAGATCTCGTGCGCGAGCGGCGCCTGGTCGTCGCTCGTCTCGATCAGCAGGTGGCCGTTCGGCGCGAGCCACGCGGATGCGGCGGCCGCCACCCGACGATGCACGTCCAGCCCGTCGCGGCCGCCGTCGAGCGCGACCAGCGCCTCGTGCAGCCGGGCCTCCGCGGGCAGCGTCCTGATCGCTGCCGACGGCACGTACGGTGCGTTGGCCACGAGCACGTCGACGCGGCCGCGCAACAGCGCCGGCAGCGGGGCGAACAGGTCCCCTTCGAACACCTGCCCACCGTCGCCGAGGTTGTCGCGCGCGCACCGCACGGCAGCTGGATCGATGTCGACCGCGTGGAGGTCGACCGGACCGACGGCAGCCATCAGCGCGACACCGATCGCGCCTGACCCGCAGCACAGGTCGACCACGACGGCGTTCCGTCGGGTCACCGCGGCAGCCTCGCGGACGAGGAGCTCCGTGCGCCGGCGGGGGACGAAGACGCCGGGTGCGACCTTGATCCGCAGGCCGCAGAGCTCCGCCCACCCGAGGACCTGCTCGAGCGGCGATCCGTCGGCACGCCGCTGCACGAGCGCATCGAGCTCCGCTGGGGTCCGCGCCCCATCGACCAGCAACAGCGCCTCGTCTTCGGCGAAGACGATGCCAGCGGCACGCAGCCTGGCGACCACGAGGGAGAGGGGGCGAGATGTTCGGACAACGGACATTCAACGCAGCTTTCGGTGCGTCGCGTACGTTGTCCCGATGATTCCCGTGCCCGTGCACCCCCATGCGCCGAACTGGTTCCAGCGTGCGCTCGCCGTGCCGTTCGAGGACGGTGAGGTCACCGTCGACGGGGCGCGTGTGCACTACGTGACGTGGGGCCGGCCCGGCCGGCGCGGCCTGGTGGTCGTGCACGGCGGCGGGGCCAACGCGCACTGGTGGACGCACCTGGCCGCCCGCTTCGTCGACGACTACCGCGTCGTGGCGATCGACCTGACCGGCCACGGCGACAGCGATCACCGCGAGAACTACCAGTTGGAGCAGTGGACCGACGAGGTTGTTGCCGTCGCGGACGTCGCACGCATCAGCGGCAGGCCTGTCGTCGTCGGGCACAGCCTGGGCGGGTTCGTCACCATCGCCACCGCGGCGAGGAACCCGGAGCGTTTCGAGGGCGTGATCATCTGCGACTCACCGGTGGCCACGCCGAGCCCGGAGAGCCAGAGCAGTCGCCGCGACGAGTTCGGCCGGCCCCGCGTGTACGCGACGGTCGATGACGCCGTGTCACGGTTCCGGGCGGTCCCCACGCAGCGCAACAACCTCGACTACGTCGTCGACCACGTCGCCCGTCGCTCGCTGAAGGAGGTCGACGGCGGGTACTCGTGGAAGTTCGACCGTGACATGTTCCTGTCGTTCGGGGGCAGCATGCGCGGCATCGCCAAGCCGTACCTGTCGCAGGTCTGCTGCCGCTTCGCACTGCTGAGGTCCGAGCACGGGCTGATCTCGCCGGAGGTCCGCGGCGAGATGTACGAGGCGCTGGGTCGCGTCGCTCCCGTGGTGGAGCTCCCCCAGACCGGGCACCACCCGATGCTCGACCAGCCGCTGGTCCTGCTCACCGCCGTGCGGGCCCTGCTGGCCGACTGGGACCACTCCGAACCACGCCGACCCGACTAGGCGACTGCCCGGGTTCTCGACGTACGACCTCACGGAACCCGGTGCTGGAACGTTGTATGTGTATGAGGATGTCCACACCGACTACCCGGCGTCGAGGAGCGACGAGCCGCCTCGGCGGTGTGCCCGTGACGCTGCCCCCGGTCGGTTCTGCGGCAGCGTCGGCGCAGACCCCGGCGCGTCAGATGGCGCTCACCCTCGACACCGCGGTGCCGGTCCGGGAACGCCGCGAACCGTTGCCCGGCGTGGTGCACGTCCCGAACTGGCTCGGCGACGAAGCGCAGCGACGGCTCGCCGACGACTTCCGCAGGTGGTCGCTCCCGCCCGCCGGGCTGCGCCACCCGCGGGTGCCGACCGGCCACCTGATGAGCGTGCAGTCGGTCTGCCTCGGTTGGCACTGGCAGCCGTACGCGTACACGCGCACCGCGGACGACACCGACGGGGCACCGGTGAAGCCGCTGCCTGTCGAAGTCGAAGCGCTCGCTCGCGGCGCGGTCGCGGAGGCGTACGGCGCCGACAGCCCGGAATCGACCGCCTATGCACCGGACGCAGCCATCGTCAACCTCTACCCGGTCGGCGCCCGGCTGGGCCTCCACCAGGACGGCGAGGAACCGTCCGACGCGCCGGTCGTCACCATCAGCCTCGGCGACACGTGCACGTTCCGGCTCGCCGGCATCGATCGGCGTACCGGTCCGTTCGTCGACCTCGAGCTGCGCAGTGGCGACCTGCTGGTGTTCGGGCGGGTCAACCGGCGAATCTTCCACGGCGTCCCCAAGATCCGCCCCGGCACCGCGCCGGTCGGGCTCGGCCTTCCCGGCGGCCGCCTCAGCATCACCGTGCGCGAGACGGGTCTCGAATGACCGGACGCGCCGCCTGGACCGGTGGCGACGTTCGATGACGGGCAAGCCGGCGTTCGAGGCGATCGTCGACCGATACGGCGCCACGGTGATGCGTGTCTGCCGGGCCGTCGTGGGTGCCGGGGACGCCGACGACGTGTGGTCGGAGACGTTCCTGTCGGCGATGCGCGCCTATCAGACGCTGCCCGCCGATGCCAACGTCGAGGCCTGGCTCGTGACGGTCGCCCACCGCAAGGCGATCGACGTCCACCGAGCTGCGGCGCGGCGCGCGATCCCCGTCGCCGAGGTCCCGGACACGAGGCAGGCAACCGACGCGCTGCCGATGGACCCCGACGCCGACCTCATCGACGCGCTCGCCGCGCTACCGCCGAGGCAGCGCCAGGCCGTCGCCTACCACTACCTCGCCGGCCTCCCCTACGCCGAGGTCGCATCGATCCTCGGCGGCCGTCCCGAAGCGGCACGGCGCGCTGCGGCCGACGGCATCGCCACCCTGCGACGCACGTACGCGAGCGCCGCCGCACCGAACGGAGCCACACGATGAGCACCCCGACCGAACTCACCGACGCCCTCGGCCGATCACTCGCCCCCACCTCCGACCACCTGTACGTCCTGCACGAGCGACTGGCCGCGGCGGCGCAGGCCGAGGGGCTCCTCGACGTCGCCTACCGCACCGTCGACAGCCCGATCGGCGCGCTGCTGCTCGCGGCGACGGAGGTCGGCCTGGTGCGCGTCGCCTTCTCGACCGAGGGACACGACGTCGTGCTCCAGTCCCTGTCGGACCGGGTCAGCCCGCGCGTCCTCTACGCCCCGATGCGGCTCGACGTGACCGCACGTGAGCTCGACGAGTACTTCGCGGGGCGCCGACGGAGGTTCGACGTGGCGATCGACTGGCGCCTGTCGACGGGCTTCCGCAGCACCGTCCTCCACCGCCTGCCCGAGATCGGCTACGGCACGACAGCGACGTACGCCGCGGTGGCGCAGCTGAGCGGCAACCCGAAGGCGGTCCGCGCCGTCGGCACCGCGTGCGCGACCAACCCGCTCCCGGTCGTGGTCCCCTGCCACCGCGTCGTGCGGTCGGACGGGAGCATGGGCGGGTACCTCGGTGGCGTCGAGGCCAAGGCGGCCCTGCTCGCGATGGAGGCCGCAGCATGACGGGTCCCGCGCTCGATGCGCGTCGCCGCGGTCAGCGGCGTCCAGCGGCCGACGTTCCCGAGTGG
>JAODBQ010000278.1 GCA_025464045.1 Ilumatobacteraceae bacterium | reverse complement strand
ATCCTCTGGTTCGGTTGGTACGGCTTCAACCCCGGCAGCACGCTGTCGGCGATCGACTCCGCCGGCATCGGCCGGGTCGCCACGAACACGACGCTGGCTGCAGCAGCGGGAGGTCTGTCGGCGATGTTCTTCGTCTACCCCCGGCTGAAGAAGTGGGACCTGGGCATCACCGTCAACGGCTTCCTCGGCGGCCTGGTCGCGATCACCTGTCCGTGCTACTGGGTGAACGCGTTCGGGTCGATCATCATCGGCTTGGTCGGCGGCATCGTCGTCGTGCTCGGCATCGACCTCATCGAACACCTCCGGATCGACGATCCGATCGGTGCGGTCGCAGTGCACGGGTTCTGCGGCATGTGGGGCACCTGGTCCCTCGGCCTGTTCTCCGTCGGCTTCGGCATCCCGAAGGGGCTCTTCTGGGGCGGCGGCGTCAAGCAGCTGTGGGCCCAGGTCTGGGGCAACCTCGTCGTGGCCATCGCGGTCTTCGCCATCGCGATCGTGCTGATGCTGTTCGTCAAGTCCACCCGGACGCTGCGGATCAGCGAGGAAGGTGAGCGCGAGGGCATCGACATCCACGAGCACGGCTCGCCCGCCTACCATCCGGAAGCCGCATACATGGGACAGGGGATGCCGTGACACTCGAGCTGATCACAGCGATCATCAAGCCGCACAAGCTGGATGAGGTGAAGGAAGCCCTGCTCGCCAACGGCGTCGAGGGCGTCACCGTCTCCGAGGTGCGCGGCTTCGGCCGCCAGCGCGGCAAGACGGAGAACTTCCGTGGTTCGGAGTACAACATCGACTTCGTGCCGAAGGTCCGCCTGGACGTGCTCGTCGCCGCCGACGCCGCCGACAAGATCGTCGCGGTCATCGTCGCTGCGGCCAAGACGGACAAGATCGGCGACGGCAAGGTCTGGGTCACCCCGGTTCGCAGCCTGACCCGGGTCCGTACCGGCGAGATGGACATCGACGCGCTGTAGTCCCGCCGCATCCGCACCACCACAGGGCCCCGCAGCTTCGGCTGCGGGGCCCTCTGCGTTCCGCGTTCAACGTGCATCTGCCAACCAGGCTCACCGAGCCAGGCTCACCGAGGCGGCGTCCCTCCCGGTTGCGGATCGGGCGGATGGGCCGGATGGGGCGCGGCGGGCGCCGTCGACGTCCGGGTCAGGAGGAGACGAGAGCGCGCTTGATGTGCTCGCGGAGGTCGTCGTGCTCGCTGGGATCGAGCTGACCGCCGCTCTCGCCCGGCTGGACGTAGAACACGTCGACCACTTCGTGGCCGAGCGTGGCCACCTTCGCCGAGCGGATGTCCGCGCCCCAGCGGGCCAGTGCCGACGAGAGCCGGTACAAGACCGCCGGCGCGTCGGGCGCGCGCACGTCGATCATCGTCGTCGAATCGCTGGCGTCGTTGCTGATCAGCACCTCCAGCCGCGGCGGGGTGGCGGCGATCGCCCGCCGGTGCGCCCGCTGGTACGTGCGGATGCGCGCCTCGATGCGGGCGTTGACGTCGATCCGTCCGGTCAGCACGTCGACGAGGTCCTGGTGGATCCTCGCGAAGTTCGGCGGGCCGCCGGGCGACGGGACGAGCTGGAACACCTCGACCGCGACCTCGTCCAGGCTCGTCCACACATCCGCACCGAGCACGTCGACGCCGTGCATCGCCAGCGCTCCGGCCACCCGTGCGAACAGGCCCGGCTGGTCCATCGTGGCGACGCGCAGCACGAAGAAGTCGCCGAGCTCCTCGTGCTCGGTGTGCAGCTGGCCGTCCTGGCGCACGAGGTTGACGAGATCGGCGAAGCGCACCCCGACATCGGGAACGTGAGTGGTCCTGGCCTCCCCGCGGAACTGCTCGCCGACCGCGGCCACCAACTGGTCGATCAACGTCTCCTTCCATGCCGACCACGCCGACGGCCCCGTGGCGAGGCTGTCGGCCTCGGTCAGTGCGTGGAGCAGCTCGAGCCGCAGCGGATCCCCGACCGCGTCCGCGACGTTGGTGGCGGTCCGCGCGTCGCTGAGGTCCCGACGCATCGCCGTCTCAGCGAGCAGCAGGTGGTGCTCCACGAGCGACATGATGATCGCCGCGTCCTCCTCCGAGAAGCCCATCCGCGGCAGGATCCGTTCGACCAGGCCGAGCCCCACCTCGGTGTGGTCGCCGGGATAGCCCTTGCCGATGTCGTGCAGGAGCGCGGCGACGAGCAACAGGTCGGGCCTGGCCACGTCGCGCACGAGCTCGGTGGCGTTGGCCACGGTCTTGAGCAGGTGGCGGTCGACGGTGAAGGTGTGGAACGCGTTGCGCTGCGGGAGGCTGCGGACGTGGCGCCACTCCGGCAGGAACAGGCTGAACAGGTCGTACTGCTCGAGCGCCTCCACCGTCGAGACCATCTGCTGCCCCGAGCCGAGCAGGCTGACGAACGCCCGCCGGGTGCGATCGGACCAGCGGTCGCCGGCGTCTCCGACGTTGGCGGAGAGCGTCAGCAGCGCGTGGCGGCTGAGCGGGGCGCCGACCCGGGCGGCGGCGGCGGCGACCCGGAAGACGAGCGACTGGTCGGCGAAGTCCGCGAGCGGCGAGACGTCGACCTCGTCACCGACGATCTCGACGCCGGGGATCGGATCGGGCAGCCCGCGCGAACCCGTCGAACGCCCCGACCGTGTGATCAGTCGTTGGACGCGACGCCAGAACCGCCCGCTGGCCCAGTCGATCGCGCGAGCCGAACCGGAGAGGCGACGCATGAACACGTCGGCGTCGGCGAAGCCCATCGCCTCCGCCACTGCGTCCTGATCCTCCAGCAGCAGCACGTTGGTGTTGCGACCCATCACCCGGTGCAGCTCGCAGCGCGCGCTGAGCAGCATCTCGGCCGGAGCCGCGAGCTCGTCCATCGGGCTCTCCAGAGCCGCCGCGATCTCCTCGCGACCCGTCGCCAGCGCCCACCGCAGCACGTCGTGATCGCGCAGGCCGCCACGACCGTCCTTGAGGTCGGGCTCGAGCAGCGAGGCGACCTCCCCGAACCGGGCCCAGCGCTCCTCGCCGACCTCGTGCAGCTTGTGCAGCCAGTGGTTCGAGCGCTTGCGCCACTGCTCCAGTGCCGAAGCCTGGACCTGGGCGACCAGCGCCGGCTCGCCGGCGAGGCAGCGGACGCGCAGGATGGACGTCGCCGTGACGAGATCGTCCTCGGCCAGCGCGAGCAGCGTCTTGGTCGAGTGCGCGGACGGGCTGAGCTTCACCCCGCTGTCCCACAACGGGTACCAGATCGCCTCGGCGACCTGGCGCACGCTCGCATCCGAGGTCTTCGGCGGGTGCAGCAGCACGACGTCGATGTCGCTGCCGGGGCTGAGCGCGCTTCCCGCGTAGCCACCGGTGGCCATCAGCGACCAACCGCGCGGCAGGTCGACGGCGAGCCGGTCGAACCACGCGTCGGCCTGACGGGCGAGTCGTCGCGCCAGGCTCCGGCCCGCGAGATCGGGCCGTGACACGAGGTCTGCGCGCGAACGCTTGATCTCCTGTCCGTCGAGATGCGCGATGACCATCCGCTTCATTGTCGCAGGTCAGCGAGGATCGCGAACGGTCGCCGCCGTCGCTTCACGCCGGTGTCTCGGTCCCGAAACAATTCGCCGGAGATCCGCCGTCCGACCGCCCGCAGCTCTCGCCTTCGCGGTGCGGGAGTCGAAGTCGCCGGCTGCGATCGTCGGCGGGTTCACAGCCCGTTCACAAGGGACGAACATCCGCGAAATCGCCGAGTCATACCATCGCCTCAATGGCCGGTCCCGCTCCTGCTCTGAGCCATCTTGCGGACTCACCCCCCACGGTTCGCTTGGGCTCGCAGGAGCGGGCCGTGCTGTCCGTCCTGGTCGCCAACCAGCACCGGGTCATCAGCCGTGGCGAGCTCTCCAAGCTGGCGGGCCTGGAAGGGTTGAGCGAGCGACGTTGCGACTCGGTGCTCGTCCAGATCCGCCGTCATCTCGGCCCGGGCTCCGTCACGACCGTGCGCGGACGCGGATGGCGACTCTCCGCCGCCCACGTCCAAGCCGCCACGGCCGCCCTGCCCGACGAGTAACCGCCCGCCTTCGTTCGTAGTCCGAGTCGTTCGTCCATGGTCCGAGTCGTTCGTTCGTGGTCCGAGTCGTTCGATGCG
>JAODBQ010000273.1 GCA_025464045.1 Ilumatobacteraceae bacterium | reverse complement strand
GGCGGGTGTGGTGGCGGCCGCGGTCGCCACGTTCGCCGCGGGAGTCGTCGTCGCCGCCTTGTCACTGCTGCACGCGGCGAGGGTGACGACGGCCGAGGCGGCGACGATCAGGTTGCGGATGGCGCTCATGTAGGTGTCCTCCGGCGCTGCGGGTGCCAAGGATGACGAACGTGACGGATGGCACAGCACGAGTCGCGTCGCCCCGTCCGTCCGTCCGCCGACGGCTGACTGATCGGACAGGGCCGCTGACTGACGCCCCTGCCAGTCGCTTTTCCCGTCGCCGCTTCCTAACGTCCGCCGACGTGAATTCGACGGTGACACCTCCGGCCGGCGTGTCGGCCAAGCTCGATGCCTTCCTCCGCGAGTCGCAGGCGTTGCCGACCCCGTTCGTCGTCGTCGACGTCGACGTCGTGGAGGAGCGGTACCACCGCCTCGTCGAGGCGATCCCGTCGGCTCGGGTGTTCTACGCGGTGAAGGCGAACCCGGCGCCGCAGATCCTCGAGCGGCTCGTCGCCGTCGGCTCGGCGTTCGACGTTGCCAGCCCCGCGGAGATCGACATGGTGCTGGCCGCCGGTGCGGATCCGTCGTCGATCTCGTACGGCAACACGATCAAGAAGCGCCGCGACGTCGCCTACGCGGCATCGTGCGGCGTCACCCGGTACACCGTCGACGCCGAGGCGGAGCTCGAGAAGGTCGCCGCGATGGCTCCAGGCGCGAGCGTGTGCGTGCGCCTGCGGCACGAGTGCGGCGGCGCGGACTGGCCGCTCTCGCGCAAGTTCGGCTGTGCCGCGCCGGAGGTCAGCCGGTTGCTCGCGCTCTGCGCGGATGCCGGGATGGAGCACGGGGTCTCGTTCCACGTCGGGTCCCAGCAGCGCGACCTCGGGGCGTGGGACGAAGCGCTCGAAGTCGTCGCCGGTGCGTTCGAGCGGGCGATCCAGCTCGGCGCCCGCCCGTCGTTCGTCAACCTCGGCGGCGGCTTCCCCGGTTCGTACCGGGAGCAGTCGCCGAGCATCGCGGACTACGGCACGGCCGTGCGCACCGCGATGCGTCGGTGGTTCCCGGAGGGCATCGCCGAGGTGATGGTCGAGCCCGGCCGCTACCTCGTCGCCGACGCCGGCGTGCTGCGCAGCGAGGTGGTCCTCGTGTCGCGCCGCTCGGTCGAGGACCAGGAGCGTTGGGTGTACCTCGACTGCGGCAAGTTCCACGGGCTCGCCGAGACGATGGACGAAGCGATCCGCTACCGCCTGCGCACCCCCCACGACGGTGGCCCAACCGGTCCCGTCGCGATCGCAGGCCCCACCTGCGACTCTGCCGACGTGCTCTACGAGAAGAGCGCGTACGAGCTCCCGCTCGATCTCGCCGAGGGCGACATGGTCGACCTGCTCGCCGCCGGCGCGTACACCACCACCTACAGCTCGATCGGCTTCAACGGCTTCCCGCCCCTGGCCGAGCACTACGTCTGAGCCCGCACGGCCCAGTCGACGTCGCCGACGCGCCGGGCGCGAGGGCGGCAGGGCAGGACGGCGGGAGAGGCATGGCGGGCGGCGTGGCAGGATCCGGCGATGGCAGACGACACGACACGCAACGCGCTGACCAACGAGACGGTCGAGCTGTTGCAGGCGATGATCCGCAACCGCTGCGTCAACGACGGCACCGCCGACTCGGGCCACGAGACGATCAACGCCGATCTGCTCCGCGACTACCTCGGACGCACCGGTCTCGACGTGCAGCAGTTCGAGCCGACGCCCGGCCGCGGTTCGCTCGTGGCGCGCATGGAGGGCAGCGATCCCGGCGCCCCGAGCCTGTGCCTGATGGGACACACCGATGTCGTGCCCGTCAACGAGAGCGGCTGGAGCCGCGACCCGTTCGGCGGCGAGCTCGTCGACGGTGAGGTGTGGGGCCGCGGTGCGGTCGACATGCTCAACCTGACGTCGTCGATGGCGGTGGCGTTCCGCCACCTGGCGGAGCGCAACTTCCGACCGAAGGGCGACCTCATCTACTTCGCCGTCGCCGACGAGGAGAGCGGCAGCCGGCACGGTGCGCAGTGGATGGCCGACCACCAGCGCGACGCGATCGCCGCCGACTACGTGCTGACCGAGAGCGGCGGCCTGCACTCGGGTTCCCCGGAGGCGCCGTTCGTCACGGTCAACGTCGGCGAGAAGGGCGTCGCCTGGCGGCGTCTTCGCGTCGCCGGCACACCCGGCCACGGCTCCGCCCCGTACCGCAGCGACAACGCGCTCGTGAAGGCCGCGGCCGTCGTGCAGCGGCTCACCGCGTACTCGCCGGCGCCACGCTTCAACGAGCTGTGGACGGAGCGGGTGCGCACGCTCGGCCTCGACGAGGACACCGAGAAGATGCTCCTCGATCCGGCGCAGATCGACGACGCGCTGGCCTCCATCCCCAACCGTGGCACCGCCGCGTTCCTCCACGCCTGCACCCACACCACCTTCTCCTGCAACGTCGTGCGCGGCAGCTTCAAGACGAACGTGATCCCCGATGCGGTCGAGCTCGAGGTCGACGTGCGCACGTTGCCGGGCGAGCACACGGCCGACGTACGTGCCCACCTCGACGCGGCGCTCGGTGACCTCGCCGGGGAGGTGGAGGTGGAGATCATCCTCGACGATCCGGCGACGATCAGCCCGACGAACACACCCCTGTGGGATGCGCTCCAGCGGGCCATCGCCCGGCCGTTCCCCACCGCTCGCCTGACACCGGAGCTGGTCGTCGGCTTCACCGACTCGCGCATCTACCGCCAGCTGGGCGCCGTGGCCTACGGCGCCGGGCTGTTCAGCCCGACGCTCGACCGCGGCGACTACGCCACCCGCTTCCACGGCAACGACGAGCGCATCGACGTCGAGTCGCTGGGCCTGACGACGCAGCTCTGGCTCGACGTCGTCACCGACTTCTGGTCCTGACCGGCCACCGGTCCGCCCGATCCGCTGGTCCCGGTGCGCCTCGGGCAGGATCAGCGAGTCGGATCGCACGCGATCCGACTCCGCTCCGAGCACCGGTGGTGACCATGCCCTTCGACCAGGAACAGCGGTTCGGTGACGTCACGGTGAGCGCCGGCGACGACCACGTCGCGACCGTCACCATCCGTCGCCCACCCGACAACTACTTCGATCAGGCGTTGATCGCCTCGCTCGGTGACGCCTACGAAGCGATCGACGCCGATCCGGGTTCACGTGCGATCCTGCTCTGCGCCGAGGGCAAGCACTTCTGCGCGGGCGCGCAGTTCGGTGGCCCACCGCAGGCGCAGGACCCGACCACGGCGCCCGGCGGCGAGCGGCATCTGTACGACGAGGCGCTGCGGTTGTTCGCCGCAGCGACGCCGGTGGTCGCCGCGATCCAGGGTGCGGCCATCGGTGGTGGTCTCGGACTGGCGATGTCGGCCGACTTCCGCGTCGGCGTGCCCGAGAGCCGGATGAGCGCGAACTTCGCGCGGCTCGGGTTCCACCACGGCTTCGGGTTGACGGTGACGCTGCCGGCGACCGTCGGGCAGCAACGGGCGATGGAGATGTTGCTGACCGGCGTGCGGCTCAACGGCGAGGCCGCTCACCAGATCGGCCTCCTCGACCGCTTGGTCGGTACCGACGAGCTGCTGCCCGCGGCGCGCGCCTTCGCCGCCGACATCGCCCTCTCCTCGCCGCTCGCCGTGCGCAGCATCCGCGCCACGATGCGCGCCGGCCTGGTCGAGCGGATCCGCGTCGCCACCGATCGGGAGAAGGCCGAGCAGGACTGGCAGCGCAAGACCGCCGACTTCGCCGAAGGCGTCCGAGCGACGCGCGAGCGTCGCCCGCCACGGTTCACCGGCACCTGACGTCGGCTGGAAGCACGCGCGTCACGGCAACCCGTTGCTCCGCAGGTGGCAGTGAGCGGCGACGCCGGGAGTGTGACGGCAAGCACAGGGTGGAAGCTGCGCGGGCTCTCGACCGCGGGGCGAGCTGCCGATTATGATACGAGACTGTTCCGTATCGAAAGGCCTCGTCGACGATGAGCAACCGCCCCACCTTCACCGCCGAGCGCCCGCTGGAGGAACCCCTCGACCCGCACGTCCACGCCCGGCGGTGGTTCACGTTGGTGACGCTGTGCATCAGCCTGCTGATCATCGTGATGGACAACACGATCCTCAACGTCGCGATCCCGAAGCTGATCGACGAGCTCCACGCCACGAACAGCCAGGTCCAGTGGATCGTCGACGGCTACACCCTCGTCTTCGCCGGTCTGCTGCTGACGACCGGCAGCCTCGGCGACCGGTTCGGCCGCAAGCGGGCCCTGCGCCTCGGGATCACGGTGTTCGCCATCGGCTCGGCGCTCTCCGCGCTCTCCGGATCGCCGAGCCAGCTGATCGCGGCGCGCTGCCTGATGGGCGTCGGCGGGGCGATGATCATGCCCTCGACGCTGTCGATCCTGACCAACGTCTTCCGTGATCCGAAGGAGCGGGGCCGGGCCATCGCCGTCTGGGCCGGGTTCTCCGGTCTCGGCGTCGCCATCGGGCCGGTGATCGGCGGCCTGCTGCTCAACCACTACTCCTGGGCCTCGGTGTTCTGGGTGAACGTCCCGATCGCGGCGATCGCCCTCGTCCTCGGCTTCTTCTTCGTCCCTGAGTCCCGCGATCCCTCGGCACCGCGACTCGATCCGCTCGGCGCGGCGCTGTCGATCGTCGGTCTCGGCGCACTGCTGTTCGGGATCATCGAAGGCCCGACCCAGGGCTGGCGCAGCACGGAAGTGGTCATCGCGTTCGTCGTCGGCGTCATCGGCGTCGTCTCGTTCATCCTCTGGGAGCGTCACACCGACCACCCGATGCTCGACATGAGCTTCTTCAAGAACCCGCGCTTCACCGCCGCGAACACGGCGATCACGCTGACGTTCTTCGCGATGTTCGGGGCGATGTTCCTGATGACGCAGTACTGGCAGTTCGTCCACGGCTACTCGCCGCTGGCCGCCGGAGTGAAGCTGATCCCGTTCGCGGTCGTGATGATGGTCGTCGCCCCGCTGTCGGCCCGGTTCGTCGAGATCCTCGGCACGAAGATGATCGTCACCCTCGGGCTGTCGATCGTGGCCACGTCGCTGCTGCTGCTCTCGCTGGTCAAGCGCGACAGCAGCTACTACGAGGTGATCGGGTTCATGTGCATCCTCGCCGCCGGGATGGGCCTCGTGATGGCTCCGGCGACGGAGAGCGTGATGGGCTCGCTGCCCCGGGAGAAGGCCGGCGTCGGCTCGGCCGTCAACGACACGACGCGTCAGATGGGTGGCGCCCTCGGCGTCGCCATCATCGGGACGTTCGTGGCCAGCGTGTACTCGTCGGGGATCGGCAAGATCGCCACCGAGTTCGGTCTGACCAGCTCCCAGGTGACCTCGGCGAAGGGTTCGCTCGGCAGCGCGCTGACGATCGCCGCCGACCCCAACTCGGGCATCACCAACCCGGCCCGGTTCGTCGACCGGGCCAGCGACTACTTCGTCGACGGGCTCACCTCGGGGATGCGCGTCGGCGCCGTCTTCGTGATCATCGCCGCGATCGTCGCCTTCCGCTACCTGCCGGCGTTCGCCAAGGATCCGCTGGCCCACCACGAGCTCCCTGACAACGTCGTCCTCACCGACGCCGAGACCGCGGTCGAGCCGGCGCCGGTCGCCGGGAACTGACCGTGCTCACCCGCGAGGACCCGAAGCGTCGCGGTCGTCCGCGCGACGAGGCCTGTGGTCCGACCATCCTCGAGGCGACGCTCGACGTGGTGGCCGAGGTCGGCTTCGCCGGCTTCACCGTCGACGCCGTCGCCCAGCGCGCCGGCGTCGGCAAGGCGACCATCTACCGGCGCTGGGCCTCGAAGGAGGTCCTGATGCTGGAGGCCTGGCAGTCGTGCGTCGCCCCATTGCCCGATCCCGACACCGGGACGTTGCGTGGGGACCTGGCGGTGATGTTCAACGCCGTCAACCACGGCCGTCCCGACGACGTGATGCGGCGGATCTTCCCGCAGATGATCGCCGCCTCGAAGGTCAACCCCGACGTGGCCGAGGCGTACCGCACGTTCATCGAGGAGCGCCGCCGGCCGCTGCAGGGCGTGCTCGCTCGCGCCGTCGAGCGCGGTGAGCTGGCGCCGAAGACCGACCTCAGCCTCATCCACGACCTGCTCGTCGCCCCGCTGATGTACCGGTGGATGGTCAGCGACGGTGATGTCGGGCCCGACGTGGTGGCGTCGATCATCGACGTCGTGCTCACCGGGGTCGGGGCTCGGCAGCCGACGGCCGCGTCGTGATCTGAGCCGCGCGCTCCG
>JAODBQ010000206.1 GCA_025464045.1 Ilumatobacteraceae bacterium | reverse complement strand
CGAGAGCAGCTGACGCATGACGGCCGCGTCGTCGTCGTCCATCGCGTCGAGGATGCGGGTGCGCTGCTCGCCCGGCATCTCGGCGAGGAGGTCGGCGAGGTCGTCGTACTCCATCTCCTCGAGCACGTTGATCAGCCGCGAGATGTCGAGGCCGTCGATGATTCGCAGCTGCTCCGCCTCTGGCAGCTCCTCCAGCAGGTCGGCGAGGCGTTCGTCGTCCATCGCCTCGGCGAGCTGGCGCCGTTGCGTGAGCGGCATCGCGCGGACGAACCCGGCCACGTCGCTCGGGTGCATGTCGCGCAGGCGGGCGGCCTCGGCAGCCATCTCGGCGCCGGCGACGTGGGCGAACAGGTCGGGCACGTCGTCGAAGTCCACGAGCCGGTAGCTCGGGCGCCGGCGCAACGCCGAACGTCGCGCGAGGCGGACCTTCGACGGCTCCCACCACTGCTGGCGGCCGTCGCCCTTGAGGCGCAGGGCGACGTCGCTGACGGTCTCGTCGCCGATCTTGCGGTCGATGATGTCGCGCCCGATCAGCACCTCGGCGCGGCGCGGCTTGAACGGCTTGAGGTCCACGTCCCAGCTGCGCAGCCGCGCCCCGTCGCTGTCGAGCGAGCCGATGCGCGCCGCGTTGACGAAGATCCGTCGGCGCTGGCTCGTGGCCACGAAACCGAGCACGCGCGGGTTCGATCCGCTGGTGCCGGGGATGACGACGATGTCCTCGACACTGCCGATGGTCGAGCCGCCCGCGTCGAGGAGCGGTAGGCGCATGATCCTGAACGCGTAGATCAGCTCAGCAGCCATGGCCGCACGTTACCCCCCGACCCCGGGCCGTTCCGGGGAGGCGCGCTCCTACGGCGCGACGACGCGGCCGATCTCGACCAACGTGTCGCTGTACGCCACGCCGCCGCCCCATTCGGTGAGCGCGTCGTTGGTCAGCGAGTTGGCCACGTGCCCGTCTCCGTGCTGCGCGCTCCACCAGCCGAACGGGATCGCGACCACGCCGGGCCGCAAACGGTTCGTGATCTGCGCGGTCAGCCGCAGCGTCGCGCGGTCGTTGCGCACCTCGACCTCGTCGCCGTCGACGATGCCCCGTGCCGCTGCGTCGTGCGCGTCGAGCTCGACGAACGGGCTGCCCTCGCGCGGGCCGTGCTTGGGCAGATGGGAGTAGCTCGAGTTGAGGAAGCGGGTGTGGCGCTTGGGCGTGAGCAGGCTGAGCGGATAGCGGGCCGCGAGCAGTGGATCGCCGGCGGGCGACTCGCGTGGTGCCACGAACGTGGGCAACGCCGGCTGACCGAGCCGTGCCAGGCCCGCGCTGCGCAGCTCGACCTTGCCCGACGCGGTCGGGAAGCGTCCGTCGCCGAAGGGCCGGCCGTCGCTCGGGTACTCCGTGGTCCGCAGGAACCCGGTGGTGCGCAGCTCGTCGAGGTCGACGGAGGGCATCGCCTGCGACAGCGCCGCAGCATCGTCGTCGAACAGCGCCGGCTCGGTGAACCCGAACGCTCGAGCGAGGCGACGGTGCAGCTCGCTGTTGCTCACGGACTCGCCGAGGGGCTCGATGGCAGCCTCGTTCCAGCCGAGCCACAGGTGTCCCCACGAGGTGACCACGTCGGTGGACTCGATCTGCGTCGTGGCCGGCAGGACGATGTCCGCATAGCGGGCGGTGTCGGTGAGGAACTGGTCGTGGACGACCGTGAACAGGTCCTCGCGCTCCATGCCGCGGCGCACGAGCTCGGCGTTGGGGGTGGCCACGAGCGGGTTCGCGTTCCACACGATCATTGCCGTCACCGGCGGTTCGAGCGGCGCCCCCGCGTCGTCGAAGCCGGCGAGCACCTCGCCGAGGCGGCTCATGTTCAGCCATCGTCGCGCCGGCCCGCGGCGGAGCTCGGGGCGGGTGAGCGCCTTGGTGTCCACCGCCGCGTCGCTCCAGGAACCGACCGAGCGGGCGAGGCCACCGCCGCGGTGCGCCCAGGCACCGACGAGCGCGGGGAGGCACGCGAGCGTGCGGAAGAACATCGCCCCGTTCTCGTGGTGCTCGGCGCCGATCAACGTGCGGATCGCCACCGGTCGGGTCGTGCCGTACGCAGTCGCGAGCTGCTCGATCTCGGCTGCAGGAAGTCCGCAGACCGTCGCCGCGCGCGTCGGCGTCCACTCGGCGACGTGGGCGACGAGGTCCTCGAACCCGAGCGTGTTCGCCGCGACCCACTGCTCGTCGACGAGCCCGTCGCGCACGAGGACGTGCATCATCGCCAGCATCAGGGCGACGTCGGTGCCGGGCAGCGGCTGCACGAACCCGTCGGCGGCCTCCGCGGTGAGCGTGCGGATCGGGTCGATCACGACCACCCGCGCGCCGTCCGCACGCGCCGCCTCGATGGTGGGCCACAGGTGGCGGTTGGTGAGCCGGGTGTTGGTCCCCCACAGCAGGATCAGCTTGGCGTGGCGTAGCTCGAGCGGATCGAGGCCGCGCCCGGTGCCGTTCGTCATCTTCACGCCTTCGCCGGCGACGTTGCCGCAGATCGCCCGCCACAGGTTGCTGGCGCCGAGCCGGTTCCAGAAGCGCTCGGGGTAGTACATCGCCAGCACGCTCTGGTTGCCGGCATCGCTGTACGGCATCACCGTCTCGGCGCCGTGCCTCGCGATCGCCGCCTGCACCCGCGCCGCGATCTCGGTGAGCGCGTCGTCCCATGAGATCTGCTCGAACCGACCCGCACCCTTCGGTCCGACGCGGCGCAGCGGGTGCAGCACCCGGTGCGGGCTGTACACCCGGTCGAGGAAGTGGTTGACCTTCGGGCACAGCTCGCCGAGCGAGTACGGATGCGCCGGGTTGCCGCGCAGCTGCACCGCCTGGGCCACGCCGGTGCTGTTCGCGCCGTTGGGCCGCGGGTCGCGCACGGTGACGTGCCAGCCGCAGCTGTCCGGGCAGTCGTGGTGGCAGGTGCCGAGCACCGTGCGGGTGCCCTCCTCGGCCTGGCCGACGTCCGGCGACCCGGCGGCAACGTTCGTGGGCATGCCCGCAGGCTACGCGGGCGCGGCTGCCGCCGCCCGCCGGCTTCCTGCCACTTGTCTCTCCTCGAACAGGCTGCGTGGCCACAGCCGGCGCGCCCGCACGACGTTGATCTCCGCCGCGAACATCGTCACCTGGGCGAGCAGGTACATCCACGACAGCAGCCCGATCACGCCGGCGAACGTGCCGTACGTCTTCTGCGCGCCCTTGAGCGTGTGGGTCACGTAGAGCGTGCCGAGCGACTGCAGCACGACGTACACGACCCCGGCCACCACCGCGCCGGGCAGCAGGTCGTGCCAGTGGACCTTGGCGGTGGTGAACAGCCGGAACGCACCGAGGATCGCCAGCGTGTCGAGCGCCATCGTCGACGCCAGCGCGAGCGTCCAGCCGATGACGCCCGAGGTGAAGGCCGTCGCCGCCCGGGGCACGAACGCCGTTGCGGTGAACAGGAAGGCCATCAGCACGAGACCGCCGAGCGACCGTAGCCGCTTGGACACGAAGCCGGGCTGCTGCTCGCGAGGGACATCCCAGACGGTGTTCATCGCGTCCTGCGCCGCCTGCATCGCGCCCATCCCCGCCCACAGCGCGGCGAGCAACCCGATCACGAGCGCGAACGTGTTGCCCGTCAGCGGCCGCTCGGCGGCGGCACCGATGCTCTCGCCGATCACGGGGAACTGCGCGAGCGCCGAGCCGCGGATGCTGTTGCGCAGGGCGTCGTGGCCCTCGAGCACGAAGCCGAGGATCGTCACGAGTGCGAGCAGGGCCGGGAACAGCGAGAAGAAGCCGTAGTAGGCGACCAGCGCGGCGAGCTTGGACGCCTGGTCCGAGCCGAACTTCTTGACGGCGGCGAGGAGGAACGCGAATGGCTTGAACCGTGCCTGCAGCCGTTCGACGCGACCCTTGATCCCCGGTTGGTCGGGGAGCAACGGGGAGACGTCGGTCGGTCGGGCGACGAGGTCGGGCCGCCGTGGTTCGCCGCGTGCCGTCACCACGCCCAACGCGAGCAGACCCGCGGCTGCGGCGGTGAGGACGATGTCGGTCACTCCACCGTCGTGCTCCGCAGTCACGCCCCCTCCCGATCGCCTCTGGTCATGGCGGTGACTACCCGCCGCGCGCGGCGACGAGACGCCGCCCGTCAGAGCTGGCGGAGTGTCAGGCGACGGTGCTCGTCGTGGTCGAGCCGGCGCCGCCGGCGCCGTTGGGCACCAGCGCGGTGACGGTGGAGGTGCACGCGTTCACTGCGGCCGAGACCGTCGCGTCGGACGTGTCGAGACCGAGCTGACGCACGATCAGATCGACGGCGTTGAACCCGCCGCCGCCGTTGCCGCGGCCCGGGAACGAGCCGTTCGGAGCGGAGCCCGGCGCGCGGGCCGGGCGCGAGCCGTTCGCGCCGGTCGGCGCGGAGCCACCGGTGGGACCCGCGCCCATCGTGATGTCCTGCACGTCCACGCCCTGCTCGCGCAGGCACGCGGTGAACGCGTTCGCTGCCGCCTGCAGCTCGGCACTGTTGGCGCGCGCCCCTCCGGGGGCGCCGCCTCCTGCGGGCGCGGAGCCCGTCGCGTCGGGCCCCGAGGGTGTCCCGGTGCCGCTCGACGGCGTCGTCGCCGAGGGCGCAACGATCGGCGTCGTGGCCGGAGCGACGGTGGCGGCGGAGGACGTGGAGCCGCTGGAACCGCAGGCGGAGACGGCGAGCAGCAAGGTGGTGCCGAGGGCGGCAAGGGTCAGGCGGGAGGAGGTTCGGACGCGCATCAACGGCATGGTGGGCTGCCGTGGTTGAGGAGGTCGCGGATCCAGGTGGGAGTTGGGTGAGAGGGTCTCGTGCGCGGCTGTCCCTCGATGGCGATCGGCGACGCGGCGAGGGGTAGCTTCGATCTCTCGACACCCCAGCACGACAGACGCAGGGCACCAAGGGGGCAGCCATGGCTGAGTTCGATGTCGTCGTCCGCGGCGGCGACGTGATCGACGGGACGGGCGCACCGAGACGTCGCGCCGATGTCGGCATTGTCGGGGACCGGATCGTCGCGGTCGAGCCCGATCTCGCCGGTACGGCGACGCGCGTCATCGACGCGACCGGCCGATTGGTCACGCCCGGGTTCGTGGACATCCACACCCACCTCGACGCGCAGCTCGCCTGGGACCCGATCGGTTCGAGCAGCTGCTACCACGGGATCACGAGCGTCGTGATGGGCAACTGTGGGGTCACGTTCGCGCCGTGCAAGCCGGAGGACCGCGAGTACCTCGCCGAGCTGATGGAGAGCGTCGAGGACATCCCGCGCGACGCGATCCTCAGCGGCCTGCCGTGGGACTGGGTGACCTACGGGGAGTACCTGCAGACCATGGCGAAGCTGCCGAAGGGCCCCAACGTCGGTGGCATGGTCGGGCACTGCGCGCTGCGCCAGTACGCGATGGGCGAACGGTCGCTCGACAAGGCCGCACCGACGGCCGACGACATGGCGACGATGTGCGAACTGCTCGACGAGGCGATGCGCGGCGGAGCGCTCGGTTTCAGCACGAGCCGTACGTACCTCCACAAGGTGCCCGATGGTCGCCCCGTACCCGGCACGTACGCGACCGCGGACGAGCTGTATGCCTTCGCCGATGTGCTCGGTCGCCACGGCGCAGGCGTGTTCGAGTCGGCGAGCCGCATCGGTGAAGGTGAGCGCAACGACCCGGACGTGCCGTTGACGCGGGCCGAGGTGGCGTGGATGGGTGAGGTCAGCCGGCGCAGCGGTCGTCCGGTGAGCTTCGGACTGACCCAGCACGACAGCCGCCCGGACTTGTACCAGCGGGTCATCGGCTTCGCCAAGGAGGAGAACGCACGCGGCGCGACGGTGCGTCCGCAGACGACGGCGCGCAGCGTCGGCGTGCTGTACAGCCTGGACACGCGCAGCATGTTCGATCGCGCGCCGGCGTGGCGCGAGCTGCGCCAGATGCGCAACGGCAAGAAGATGGTGGCGATCCGCGACACGGTGTTCCGCACCCGGTTGATCGAGGAGGCCGATCACGTCACCGACACGGTCGACGTCGATCAGCTGTACGTCGTCAACCAGCCGAGCGGGGCACGCTACGACCTCGATCCGGAGACGACGCTCGGTGCCGAGGCACGGCGTCGCGGGGTCAGCGCCGCCGCCGCGTACATCGAGCTGCTGCTCGAGACGAACGGTGCCGTGGTGTGCAGCTACCCGTTCCTCAACCAGCAGCTCGGTGCAGTCGAGGCGATGCTCGACGATCCGCTGGTGACGCTCGGCCTGGCGGACGCCGGGGCCCACGTCGGTCAGATCCTCGACGCCAGTCAGCCGACGTTCTTCCTCACCTACTGGATCCGCGAGCGTGGCCGTTGGAGCATCGAGGAGGCGATCCGCCGGCTCACCAGCGACACCTCCGACCTGTTCGGCATCACCGACCGCGGGCGGCTGCAGCCGGGGGCGTTCGCCGACGTCAACGTGATCGACCTCGATGCGATGCACCTGCCGCCGCCGACGTTCGAGCACGACTTCCCGCACGGTGCGGGTCGCTACGTCCAAGGCGCGACGGGGTACGACTTCACGCTGGTCAACGGGCAGGTGTTCATGGACCACGGTCAGCACACCGGCGTGTTCGCCGGCGCGCTCCTGAAGAACAGCGCCGCCCAATGACGACAGCGGCGATCGCGGCGCTGCGAGTCGAGCAGCAGCGGGCACTGGCGCTGTTCGCCTCGTTGTGCGACGACGAGTGGCAGGCGGCGAGTGGCTGCGCGGGCTGGCGGATCCAGGACGTCGCCCAGCACATGGCGTCGACGTTCCACACGATCGCCGAGCCGACGTCGATCGAGGGCGGCACGTCCGCCGACGCGGAGCAGAACGCGGAGGTCCCGGTCGAGGCCCGCCGCAGTTGGACCGCTGCGCAGGTCGTCGACGAGTACGTCGAGTGGTCGGAGAAGGGCATCGCTGCGCTCGCGGCCTTGCAGGAGCCACCGATGGCGGGGACCGTCGTGGCGCTGTCGAACCTCGGCAGCCACCCGTTGCACATCCTCGGCAACGCGATCGTGTTCGACCACTACTGCCACCTGCGCCACGACATCGGTGCGACGATCGGCCGTGCCGCAGAGCTCCCCCGCGATCCGGCGGCGCTGGCGGCGACCGCGGAGTGGATGCTGGCGGGGCTGCCGCAGATGTGTGCCGACGCGTTGGCCGGCTGCGCGCAGGGCGTCAACCTCGTCTTCGAGGGCCCGGGTGGTGGCGACTACGCGCTGCGGCCCGGGGATGGCGGCCCGTGGACGGTGACGTCCGGCCTCGATCCGGCGCTGCCGTCGGCGGTCAGCACGATGCACGACTTCGTCTCCTGGGGCACCAAGCGGATCGACTGGCGCGAGCTCGGCGTGCACATGCCCGACGTCGGTGGGGCGCGCACGCTCGACGCGATCAACGTCATCTGAGCGCCGTCGCGCACTAGGTTCCGGCGATGGAGCTGATGACGGTCACCTGCCCGCGTTGCCACGGGTCGAGCGACGAGCGCTTCTACGGACCTTGCACGAGGTGCCGGACCGAGCTGCGCGAGGCGTTCCAGCGCGAGGCGCGCGTGGTCGCGGTCGCCGAGTACGAGCCGAAGATGAACGTCACCCCCAACGCCGTCGCCCTCAAGGACGACTGACCCTCACCGGTTGCGTCGACGTGCCCGACGAGCGTGAGTGGGCGCGAGTCCTGCGCGATGTCGCTGGACTCGCGCCCA
>JAODBQ010000195.1 GCA_025464045.1 Ilumatobacteraceae bacterium | reverse complement strand
CCGCGGTCGGTCGCGGTGCGGATCAGCCGGCCGGTGGCCTGGGCGAGGAGCATCGCCGCGCGGGGCAGGTCGATCTGCGAGAACGCCGCGGCACCCAGCGCCTCCCGGCGCGCGGACAGCAGCGGGTCGTCCGGGCGGGGGAACGGGATGCGGTCGATCACGACCAGGCTCAGCGTGCGGCCGGGGATGTCGACGCCCTGGAAGAACCCGGCCGTGGCGAACAGGCACGTCGCCTCGGACGAGCTGAACTCCTGTACGAGCTTCGTCTTCGAGAAGTCGCGCTGGGTCAGCACGGTGTACGACACCCGGTCGCGCACCGCGGCCGCGGCTGCGTCCATCGCCTTCCAGCTCGTGAACAGCGCGAGCGTCCGTCCGCCCGCGGCGTTGATGAGCGCGACGAGCTCGTCGTGGGTCGCCGGCACGTACTGCGGGGAGCGCGGATCCGGGAGGTGGCGGGCGCAGTACAGCAGCGCGTGGTGCTCGTAGTCGAACGGGCTTCCGGCGTCGAGCTCCGCGTACGAGCCGACGGCGAGGCCGATCCGGGCGCCGAGCGAGGTGGGGATCGTCGCGCTGGTCAGCACGGCGGTGCGCTGGGACCAGATGCCCTGCTGGAGCACGGGGCCGACGTCGAGCGGGGCGATCTCCAGCCGCGGGAACTCGGGCCCGCCGGAGACGAACGCGACGTATCCGTCGTGATCGCCGATCGCGACGTCGACGCCCTCGATCAGCCGCGTCGCCAACTGCTGGGCGCGCAGGACGCGCTGCTTGGTCTCGTCGAGCTTCTTGCCTTCGACGCTGGCAACGATGTCGCGCAGCAACGACAGGGTGCGATCGACGCGGCCGCGGACCTCGATCAGGGCGTCCTGCAGGACCTCGGGGTAGGGCGCCGGCAGACGTTGGCCGAGCAGCGGGACGAGGACGTCGCGCACGAGCGATGCGGACTCGGCCACCGGCGCGACGAGCTTCGGGTCGTCGACGACCCGCCGCAGCGCGGCCGCGAGCACCGAGAACCGACCGGGCCCGATCTGGACGCCGACCGTGTCGCTCATGATGTCTTCCAGCTGGTGCGCCTCGTCGACCACGAGCACGTCGTGCGGCGGCAGGATCGCGCCACCGCTGGCGACGTCGAGCCCGTAGAGGTGGAGGTTGACGACGGTGACGTCGGCGACCTCGGCGCGCTTGCGGGCGAGCTCGGCGAAGCACGCGTCGCCCATCGGGCAGCGCTTGGCCCCGGGGCACTCGTCGCTACCGACGCTGACGGCGGACCACGCGCGCGTCGACGGCACCCACGACAGCTGGGCGACGTCGCCGGTCGGGGTCATCCCCGTCCAGTCGATCAGCCGGTCGATCTCGACCTTGGTGGTCGCCGCGAACTCCTCGATCTCGAGCTGGTTCTGCGCGGCGTCCTGCAGCTCGCGGACGCGCTGCATGCAGATGTAGTTGCTGCGGCCCTTGAGGATCGCCCACTCGAACGGTCGGCCGAGGTGCTCGGCCAGGAACGGCAGGTCCTTGGCGGCGAGCTGGTCCTGGAGCGCCTTCGTGGCCGTGGCCACGACCACCTTCTTGCGGGCGAGGATCGCCGGCACGAGGTAGCCGATCGTCTTGCCGGTGCCCGTGCCGGCCTGGACGATGACGTGGCGCTTGGACGTGATCGCCGCGCCGACGGCCTCGGCCATGGCCCGCTGACCGGGGCGGTCCTCCGCCGCGGGAAGCGCTGTGGTGACTCGACGCAGGGCGTCAGCGAGCGTCATCCGCGCACGAGCGCGACCGCGGCGTCGAGCTCGTCGCCGTCGAAGTCCGGCCACGGACGCTCGGTGAAGAAGACCTCGGCGCCCGCGCTCTGCCAGAGCATGAAGTTGGACACGCGATGCTCGCCGGAGGTGCGCACGACGACGTCCACCGGGGGCAGCTCCGGCAGGTACATGTGCTCCCACAGCGCGTCGGCGTCGACGACCCCGGCGGCTGCCGCGGCGCGGGCGGCGTGCACGATCTCGGCGCGGCTGCCGTAGTCGAACGCCACGGTGAGCACCATCCCGGTGTTGGCGCTCGTGTCGGCGATCGCCTTGTGGATCGCCCGTTGCACGTGCTTCGGCGTGCGCGCGTCGGGGCTGTCGAAGGGACGACCGACCCACTGCACGCGCACGTTGAGCTCGTTCAGCTCGGACACCCGTCCGAACAGCTTGCGGTGCAGCCCGAGGATGTGGCGCACCTCGGTGCGCGGGCGGACCCAGTTCTCGGTCGAGAAGCCGAAGACGGTGAGCCAGCCGACGTTGCGCGTGCGCGCGACGCGCACCAGCCTGGCCAGGTTCTCCTCACCCTCCGTGTGCCCCGCGGTGCGGGCGAGCTGGCGACGCTGGGCCCAACGACCATTGCCGTCCATGATGCACGCGACGTGCAACGGTCGGTTCGGATCCGGTGGCGGCGAGGTGGGCACAGTGCCCACAATCCTACGTTCGTCCGCCCCGCCACGACCGTCTGCCGCCGTCGCCCCTCCCCGCCCCGACCGTCTGCCGCCGTCCGCAACCGGTCATGCCCCGACCGGAGCCAGTCCGGTCAGGACATGACCTCGCCGGGCAGTTCGGCCGGTCTGCTGCTTGCGGTCATGATCCGGCCGAGGATCGCTCGGTGGGTTGATGACCGGTTCGGAGGAAACGAGGCGGGGGGCGGCGTGGGGAGGTCGGGAGGTGGAGGCGTCAGGAGAGGGCGACGGTCGGTTCGACGAAGTCGACGCCGAGGAACTCGGCGACGGGCGCGTTGGTGACGTGGCCGCCGACGGTGTTGACGCCGAGGGCGAGAGCGCGGTCACGACGGGCCGCCTCGGCCGGGCCGTGCTCGGCGACCTCCAGCTGGTACGACAGCGTCGCGTTGGTGAGCGCGTACGTGCTCGTGTGCGGCACCGCGCCCGGCATGTTGCCGACGGCGTAGTGGAGCACGCCGTGCAGCTCGTACACGGGCTCGTCGTGGGTGGTCTCGTGGATCGTCTCGATGCACCCTCCCTGGTCGATCGCCACGTCGACGATCACCGCCCCCTGCTTCATCGTGCGGACCATGTCGTCGGTGACCACGACCGGCGCACGGCCACCGGCGACGAGGACCGCGCCGATCACGAGGTCGGCGTCGGCGAGGTTGCGTTCGAGCGCGCCGCGGTTGGACGCGAGCGTGACGATCCGGCCCTTGTTGATCTGGTCGACCCAGCGCAGCCGGTCGAGGTTCTTGTCGAACAGGACCACCTCGGCCTCCATCCCCGCGGCGATCCAGGCCGAGTTCCACCCGACGTTGCCGGCGCCGAGCACCACCACCTTCGCCGGCTGCACACCGGGGGCGCCGCCCATCAGCACGCCGCGGCCGCCGTTGTGGCGCTCCAGGTAGTGGGCGCCGATCTGCGGGGCGAGGCGACCGGCGACCTCGCTCATCGGCGCGAGCAGCGGCAACGCCCCCGACTCGAGCTGCACGGTCTCGTACGCGATCGCCGTGGTGCCGGCGGCGATCAGCGCCTTGGCCACCTCGGGGTAGGCGGCGAGGTGCAGGTACGTGAACAGCGTCAGGTCGTCGCGCAGGAAGACGAACTCCTGCTGCTTCGGTTCCTTCACCTTCACGACCATCTGCTGCGCCCACGCCTCGGCCGCGGTGGCCACGATGTCCGCGCCTGCGGCCCGGTAGTCGTCGTCGGTGAAGCTCGCCCCGGCGCCTGCGCCCGCCTCCACGAAGACGTCGATGCCGCGCCGCTCGAACTCGCGCACGCCGTCCGGCGTCATCGCCACCCGGTACTCCTTGGTCTTGATCTCCTTCGGCACGCCGACCGTGCGGATCGTGGAGGCCGGGGACGGCGCGGCGGTCATCCGCCATGTTCGCATGCTGCGAACCACCTGCGTACCGGGCCGAGATCACGGCGTCGGGCGGCTCGCTACCATCGCCGCCCATGAGGGCATTCCGCAACTTCGTCAACGGCGAGCACGTCGATGCGGCCGACGGCCGGACCACCGACGTGGTCAACCCGGTCACCGGGGAGGTGTACGCGACGGCGCCGCTGTCGTCGGCTGCTGACATCGACGCCGCGATGCACGCCGCCGCCACCGCGTTCGGGCAGTGGCGCGACACCACGCCCAGCGAGCGCTCGCTCGCCCTGTTCCGGGTCGCCGACGCGCTCGAGGTGCACAGCGAGGAGCTGATCGCCGCCGAGGTGGAGAACACGGGAAAGCCGGTTCACCTCACCCGCAGCGAGGAGGTCCCGCCGATGGTGGATCAGCTCCGGTTCTTCGCCACCGCGGCGCGGCACCTGGAGGGCAAGAGCGCCGGTGAGTACATGCGCGGCATGACCTCGTTGGTCCGGCGCGAGCCGATCGGCGTCTGCGCACAGGTCGCGCCGTGGAACTACCCGATGATGATGGCGATCTGGAAGTTCGGACCGGCCCTCGCTGCCGGCAACACGGTGGTGCTCAAGCCGAGCGACACCACGCCGGCCACCACGACGATGCTGGCGGAGATCGCCGCCGAGTTCCTGCCGCCCGGAGTCCTCAACGTCATCTGCGGCGATCGCGACACCGGTCGGGGGATGGTCGTCCACGACATCCCGGCGATGGTCAGCGTCACCGGGTCCGTGCGCGCCGGGATGGAGGTCGCGTCGGCCGCCGCGCAGCGCGTGAAGCGGGTGCACCTCGAGCTCGGCGGCAAGGCGCCGGTCGTGGTCTTCGACGACGCGGACATCTCCGCCGCCGCCGAGGGGATCGCCCTCGGTGGCTACTTCAACGCGGGACAGGACTGCACGGCTGCCACGCGGGTCCTCGTCGGGCCAGGTGCGTACGACGACTTCGTCGCCGCGCTCACCGAGCAGGCCAGGGCGACGCGCACCGGTCCTCCCGACGACGAAGACGTCCTCTTCGGTCCGGTGAACAACGCGAACCAGCTCGCCCGAGTCGCCGCGATGGTCGGCAAGGCGCCCGATCACGCGACGGTGACGACCGGCGGGCACGCCGTCGGTGGCAAGGGCTTCTTCTACGAGCCGACCGTGGTCGCCGGGCTGGAGCAGGCCGACGAGCTCAGCCAGGAGGAGATCTTCGGTCCGGTGATCACCGTGCAGCGGTTCACCGACGAGGACGAAGCGGTGCGTTGGGCGAACGGGGTCGAGTACGGCCTCGCCTCGAGCGTCTGGACCAAGGACCTCGGCCGGGCGATGCGGATGAGCCGGCGCCTCGACTTCGGTTGCGTGTGGATCAACACCCACATCCCGCTCGTCGCCGAGATGCCCCACGGTGGCTTCAAGAAGTCCGGGTACGGCAAGGACCTCTCCGCATACTCGATGGAGGACTACACCCGGATCAAGCACGTGATGTTCAACCTCGACAGCTGACCTCGCCGCGGGCGCGGGACGCTCAGTGGGCGCCCCAGGTGAACGTCTGCTTGACGAGGTCGAGGTAGACGAACGTCTCGGTGGTGAGGACGCCGGGAACGGCGCGGATCCTGTCGCCGAGCTCGAGCAGGGCGACGTCGTCGGCGACGACCACCTCGCACAGCAGGTCGAACGACCCGGCGGTGACGACGAGGTAGTCGATGTCGTCCATCGCCTGCAGGACGGCAGCGAGGGCGTCGATCGGTCCCGAGCTGCGCACGCCGATCATCGCCATCCGCCGCCGGCCGACCGACAGCGGGTTGGTGACGCCGACGACCTGCAGCACGTCCGCGTCGAGGAGGCGCTGCACCCGCTGGCGCGCCGCGGCCTCCGACAGCCCGACCGCGGCGCCGAGCCTCGTGTACGGCACCCTTCCATCGGCCTGCAGCTGTTCGATGATCGCCCGGTCGATGGCGTCGAGCTCCTTGCCGGTGCGGTCCACTGGCGCCGATCATGACCGCGCCCGCCCTGCGCAGCAAGACTCGCCGGCGCGGGGACCCCGGCG
>JAODBQ010000194.1 GCA_025464045.1 Ilumatobacteraceae bacterium | reverse complement strand
GGGATCGTCGCCCCGGCGTCGGCGGTGCCGTGCGTGGTCGCGGCGAAGAGAGGGCTGGACTGCGTGGTGTCGAGATCGGCACGGATGATGATCCGCTGCGACGCGCTGCGGATTGGATGGCACGACGACAGCACCAGCGTCGCACGCGTCGGGTCGGTCGTCGGGACCACCGCGGCGTAATCGCTCGGCGAGACGATGTCGGTGCGCGTCACCAGGTACACGAAGCGCGGGCCGTCGGCACCGCCGATCCTCGGGTAGGTCAGGACGATCTCGTCGCCGGGGCGCAGCTCGTCGACGTCGTAGAACGGAGCGCCGTGGGTGGTGCGGTGGCCGGCAATGGCCGAATTTCCGAGTTGGCCGGGCAGCACCGATTCGGGGAAGTGCCCCGGACCCTTGGCGAGGTCGGCCAGCCCGACGCCTTCGACGACCTTGTAGTTCACGCTGATGCGCGGGATCTGCAGCTGCACGAGGACCTTGCCGTCCTCCGGCGCGGCGAACGGATAGGCAACGCCGTCGGCACTCGCCGAGGTCGCGGCGCTCCCGGTCGTCGTGGCCGTCGTCGCCGTCGTCGATGAGGGTGCTGCCGTGCTCGAGGCGCTGGCGGTCGGGGTGCTGACGGTCGAGGTGCTGGGCGTCGATGTCGTTGCCGGCGCTGTGGTCGTTGCGGGCGTAGCGGTCGTCGCGGGGACCGCCGAACGGTTGAACTGATCGTCGAGGCGGTGCTGCGCCTGCGCGGTGTAGATGCCCGTGCCCCACAACTGGTACGCGACGAACGCGAACATCAACAGCCCGGTGACGATCAGGACCTTGCCGACGACGCCGACGACCCACCGCCACTCGTGTTGCTGCCTCACCCGATCGAACACCTGATGTTGTCTGGGATCGGGTGCGTCGACGGGCGCGGGCTCCTCCGTCCCGCCCCTCTCATCCACCACGTGCGGATCGTACAGGGCTCCCTCGGCAGCCTTCCGGGCAGCTCCGCCAGCCCGTCGGTGACCCGTCGTTGACGCGTCGGTGACGCGTCGCCGGACCGGGACGATCAGAGCTGTCGGCTCGGCTCCTCGATCTGTTCGTTCAGCTCGCCGTCCAACCAACGCGCCGCGTTGAGGTAGCTCCCGTCGATCACGCCCGGCGCGGCACCCACGGCGAAGGTCGTGAGGATCGACGGTGGCGCCTCGATCTCGAGCACCTCGAGCCCGATCGGCGGACGAGCGAGCACCGTGCGCCCATGTGCCTCGACGCCGAACGTGGAGGCGCGGAACAACAGATCGATGGCGCGCATCCTCGGCAGCCCCGAGGCGAGCGGCGGCACCGACAGCACCAGCGCGCTCGCCGCGCCAAGGTCGTGTGCGAGGTCGAGGGGGATGTCGGCGACGACGCCGCCGTCGATCAGCAACCGACCCTCGCGCTGCACGGGCGGGTAGACGGCTGGGAAGGCGCAACTGGCCATGATCGCGGAGGCCACGTCGCCGCTGGCGAGCGCGATGCCCCTGCCGGTGATCAGGTCGGTGGCAATGATCGCCACTCGCGTCGGCGCATCCTCCAGCAAGCGGTCGCCGAGGATGCGCCGCACCCACTCGGTCGGGTGACGGTTGTCGAGGAACGACGAGCGCTGCCCGGTGAACGCCAGGGCGAGCCGGCCGGGGTGCACGCGCAGCAGGTCGCGCCGGCGGATCGAACGCCAGACGTGCTCGATGTGGACGGTGCCGTCGACACCCGGGTACCACGCCGCGAGCGCCGCGTTGACGGCACCCGCCGACACCCCGATGAGCAGATCGGGTACGACGTCCCGTTCGGCGAGCGCTCGGAGCGCGCCGACCTGGTACGCCCCGAGGGCACCGCCACCGGGCATCACGAACGCCAGCGGACGGGGGAGGTCGCGCACCCGCTCCAAGGTCACCAGAGCATCTTGTCGACCAAACGCAGGTCACGCACGATGGGCGTGCACAGTTCAACAGATCGATCAGACGTTCGTCCAACCCTGTGACACCCCCGGCATACGCTCGGCACATGGACGTCGAGGAGCTGGTCTGCCACGAGGGTTGCGTGTGGTGCTCAGCCGGCGATCGATGCGCCGGCTTCGGCGTCGCTGAGGAAGTAGCCCTTGAGCTGGTCGAACTGGCTGATCAACGTCGGGTCGACACCGGCGAGCTCCCGGTCGCGCCAACGGCGGTACCGATCGGCGTACTCCAACTCGGGATGCTCCACGTCCAGCACCGGAGCCGGTGGTGGCGGCGTCCCAGGCGGGAGCTCGCCACGTTGCCGCAGACCGTCGAAGCCGGCGCGCACCATCGTCGCCGCCGCGGTGACGAACGTGCGCGCCTGCCAGTACTCCGCCTTCTCGCGCACCTTCTTCGGCGCGGGCGCGTTGAACCAGCCCTCGCGCATCACATGCGCGAACGCCTGATCCATCGCCTCCTTCGCGACCGGCCGCACGACCACCCCGATCCCGGTGGCGGCCATGCCGATCGAGACGACGAGATCGGTGACGTCCCACAGCGCGTTCCACAGCTGCTTGCGGTCCTCCTCGCTGTGGACCTTCTGTTCGACCACGAGCTGGGTGAGCATGCCCAGCAGGCCGGCGTAGGCCGTCATCTCGGCCGGGCGTCGCGTCGCGTCCAGCTCCAGTCCCGCTTCGATCTGCCGTTGCGCGGCGAACATCGCGTCCGACGCGGATCCGTCGTGCACGACCCAGGCGAGCCGGTCGCGACGGGCGAGCTGGTCGGGCGCGGTCGAACCCCACTCGTCGGAGAACGGCGAGAACTGCATCAGCCACGGTCCCACGAGCTCGCCGAGGAACGCGCGGGAGTCCTCCGGGCCGCTCACGTGGGGAAGGTCGGGCTCCCCGGAACGCGGGTGGCGAGCGCTGTCGATGAACGCGGCGAGCACCGAGCCAGCGGTCGCCACGTCGATGTTCGCGGGATCGGTGCCCACGGCGGCCACGCGCTGGGCGAGCGTGGCGTCGGCAGCCGTCCGCCACAGCCGTCGCGGGTCGGCGGCGACCGCGGTGACGAACGGCGTCGCGCTCCCGGGCGTCGCCAGGATCGCAGCGAACAGGACGTCGCCGGTCTTCGGCCCCGGCCCGCGCTCCTCCAGCCAGCCGAGGAGCGGCCGCTCGTCGATCAACCGGGCGAGCAGTCGATCGCTCACCGCGGCGAGCGCGTCGGCGGCCAGAGCCGCCTGGGCGACGAGCGCTGCTGCGGCGTACGGTGCGACGCCGTCGAGATCGGGGAGCGCGCCGGCCCCGTGCACGGTGGCGATGACCTGCGCGATCCCGTGGTCCACGGCGTCGAGCGAGGCGATGGCGACGATGTCGTCGGTCGTGGCATCGGCCGAACGCGCGTCGGCGACCGCCATCCGGGCGTAGCCGACGCGGTTGACGAGGTCCTTCCACCGGGAGAAGGTGGCGACGAAGCGGTTGGCGAGCAGGGGATCAGCAGCGATCTGGGTGAGCTGCGTCGCCAGCCAGGTCTGCTCCGCTCCCGTGTCGGTCAGGTCGCGGAGGTCGCCCCGTTCCAGCAGCTCGGCCAGCACGGTCACCTCGTCCAGCGACGGCGCCTGCGCCGCGGCACGGTCCGGGGTCGGCGCCGCACCGTCGTCCGCGATCGACCAACCGTGGTCGCTCACCATCGCCTGCATCATGCGTTCGAGCAGGTCCTCGCCGCCGGCCGCCGGCGAGTTGTACGCGGTCATCACCGCGCAGCGGTTGATGCGTTCGACGAACGGCAGCCACTGGTGTTCGAGCCGCCGTCGCGCGTCGCGGATGTCGGCTGCGGCGTTCTGGGCGAGCGGGTCACCACATCCGACGAACGCCAGCCCGTACAGCGCGTTGCGCATCGTGCGATCGAGCTCGGCGACGCGCTGCGGGTCGTAGGCGAGGTAGGCCATCAGCGCGTCCCCGCGGGGAACTGGACCGCCGCCGCCTGCGTCTCCAGCTGCCGAGCCGCGGTCCGCAGATCGACGGCCCGCGCGCGCAG